>DASSDQ010000110.1:0-12104 GCA_035697025.1 Erysipelotrichaceae bacterium
AATTTTAATTTTGATAATTCATTCAATGCGATAGTTGGTTCTGTATAAACACTTAAATTCGGCATTTCGCCACCGTTCGCAACTCCAGATGTTCTTTCGAATATATATTCCAATTCTTCATCTCTTTGATAATATTCTAAATCATATGTTCCCATATCAGTATCGGTTGATAGTAACGCATCATTGTGAAACGCAATACGACTTAGATTAACTAGCTCTGGATCAATCAAGCGAATATAACTTGGTCTACGTACCGCAATAGAAACGGGATGTGGTACAGCTTCGCTTAATGTCATGAGTAGATCATTTATGACTTTACTTGTTGGCATCCCTTCATTTAATCCAAGATTACTATGATGCCACTCGCCCCAAGGACCTAAAAATCCTGCTTGTACAGTTAGAAGAACATCTTGATATTCATTAAAAATTGGACTTAATTGATTTATATGGTTTTTTATAATATCAAAAGATTTTGGGTCCGAGAAGTCCATTGGATCTCTAAAACCATACGCTGCCCTAAAGATTACTTTTAAACCATGTGCTTTGATTGAACTGAATGCGTATGACAATTCATCTAATTTCTCTTGTGATATTTCAGTATCAATGAATTCATTTAGGTCATACGCTAAAAAAACAAGTGAGACTCCTTTAGCATTTAGTTCATTAAGCCCATCAAGATTACTGGTATCAAATTGCACATAAAATCCACGTGATGGATTCGTAATAATCGCATTACTCTCTTTTAAGTTAATTGTTTTATAAGGAATATAAAAGAAAACGATAGTGCCGGTGATAACCAGAACCATCGTAAATAAAACGAAGTATATTATAGAGTATTTTGATTTATTCACCAAAGTCTCCAGTGTATTCAACCAAAACTGCACTCTTAACCCCATTTATTGAAGTTAATTGTGACATGTATGCTGTATTATCACTTTTAAGTCGAAGTTCCATTGTTAGTTCAGTTGTATCTTTGATGCTTGTCTTATTCTTTAACTCAGCTTTCAATGTCTTAAGTATTTTTTGAACTTCTTCATTAGCACTATTCTCAAATTTAACGATTAATAAATATACTTTTGTAAATGTTTTAACTTGTACAAGAAGAATATAAATTAATGATATAAACAGAGTCGCAATGAAACTCATGATATAGAGCCCCGCACCAGATGTAATTCCAACAGCTATCGCAAAAAATAGAAAGCCAACATCGAGAGGATCTTTTACAGCGGTTCTAAAACGCACAATTGATAGCGCCCCAACCATTCCTAAAGATAATAAGATATTGGAACTTATCGTCATGACTATAAAAGATGTGACGATACTTACTAACACAAGGAGTATATTAAAACTACTACTGTATATAATTCCACGATAGAATTTTCGATAGACATAATAAATAATCATTGAGCAAATAAACGCAGAAATTAAAGACATCAAAATACTGGATATACTCAAATCCGCCATTTGCCCATTCTCTAGAAAACTCTTTTTAAGAATATCAACAAAACTAGTCATATTGGATTACCCTCTCTCTTCTTTTTTTACAGATTACATATTTAGATACAGCATAGCGTTGCATACTCTGCTCATTAATTAAAGCTCTAATATGCTTAGGAATAAAGTCATCATACTTAACTTCAAATACCATTATTTCATCAGGTAAAGCTGAACTATAGATAACATTAGGATCAAAGATATCTAATCCATTAATACTCGAACGTAACTGTTTATCAAATGTTAAGCGAACATTTCCTTCATCAACTACATAGGCTTCCCTTTCATACTCGACAATAACTTTTGGTTTTAATAATTTCGTTCTAATTAATGCGTACAACTCTCTACACAATGGTTCATCTTTTAGTATTAAGAAATCATAATCTTCCGCAAGAATCTTTTGGTATTCTTCATAACTCAAGAACGTACTTTCTTTAGCGGTCCAACTATCTAATTTAGATTTAGATTCTAATTTTATTATTCCAGATTCACGTTCATAGACACGTATTCTAAATTTTTTTCTAAATCGATCTCCATCAATTTTGTCATTTAACGCACTATTACGATAATCATCAAAATAGAGACTCGAAATAAGGTAACCCTCATCACGACGTGTATTCTCATCTTTTTTAGCTAACATAGAAATGCGTTGTTTTAAAATCTGATATGTTTTCAGATTAATATAATATTTAAATTCATGTCTTAATATTTGTCGGTGAATTTTCATAGTACTTATTCGAACTTTAATTGTCTAATTCCAAAATAATGATTTCCAGTAAATGGATCTTTATATGTATCTAAGCTATATTGGCTATTTCCATCACTATCAATACTTCTAACTTCAAGATAGTAGGTGCCTTGTAAATCCCCATTATAAGTGAATTCTGTAACAACTAAATTATCTTCCGCGAAGATAATTTGATTCATCGATGGATCCTTTGCTAAACGTATCGAGTACTTGATTAAATCACCCTCGAAATCACGAGCAGACTCCCATGTGAAATAAGTTGTTCCATCGGAATTTTCTGTTGGTGTAGCGGTGAATACAGGTGTTGGATAATTTAATGCGGTTATGTAATCATCATAATTATTCTTAATTTCTCCATAAAACCCACGTACATAATTTAAAAGTTGATTAGGTTCCATTCTCAGTAATCCCACATCTGGATTCTTACCAAGAGTTGATTCTATCACTGGAAGATATCCATCAATCGTTTTATCAACATTTGTTTTAGAGAATGTTGTGGCTAATAGTTCATCCATTTTCTGTGTCAGTTTATCCACGTTTTCGGAAGATAAGAAATAACGTCGATGAAGTAATACAGCCGTTAAACGTTGAACACCTTGTAAAGAGGTTGGTGCCTTTGAATCTGTATCTGCTTCTCCAAATTTAAATGTTCCGTCATAATCCCAAGGTAATAGATACCAGGTCAATGAATTCGTAGGGTTATACATAATGAAATTGTGCGCAAGTGTATCTTCGTTCCCTAAGAGTATATTCATGGCTAACCATGTTAGATAGTTATCTTCATTAAAGTATTTCTTAAAACTAACATCAAAATCAATGTTCATGTCATTAATATCTTTTAACATTTGGATTAATTTTGAATGATCATTTCCTTCACGAATCTCTAGTATTTCTTCAAACGCTGCTTGATCATAACTTGGATCATCTACGTTCTTTAATGCATCGTATTCATGGAATTCAAAACTAGTCGCTTTATAAAGTGACCCATTCGCATCTAATCCATGCGAAGTTAGAAAGTCTTTATTGGGTTGTTCGATATTCGTATATAACCCATAATAAACATATTTACTTTGTCCTTCTGGTAATGACGCATCTCTAATATAGATTTTGACAAAATTCGTTCTCAAACTTGCCATATTATCAAGCTGACTCATCATATCGAAAGAGAACTTATTGGCAATTTTGCTCGGATCAGATACGTGTTTATTAAGGTTAAGCACTGTAAATCCTTTATAGTTATCATTCTCTGTTGTGAACTTTATCTTGTATGATTTGAAAGCTGCCCCACGCGATGAGTTACCTCTTACCCGTATAATTGAGTTTATCAAAGATGTATCAATCAAGTTTGAGAGATTACCATTACTATCACCAACTACTACGTTAGCATAAAGCGTTGGATTGAAAGTCTTATTTAGTGTTGTGTGTAAATCGAAAATAGAAAAATCAATAACTCCATCTTCAGTTTCAGTTGGAAATACTGTAATGTAAATTGTGTCCAAATCATCTGGTTGATCTACTTTATAAATCGTTTTATTTTCTATTAGTGGTAATCCATTGAGCGGACTATTTTCTACTGTCCAATCATCTAAACTTGTATTATCCTCAGGAATTACTTCAACTTTATCGAGAGAATTAAAATAGAATATTGAAAATATCCCTATTCCAAGAATGAAGACTAATACAACGATTAAATTTTTGTTTTTCCAATTAAACTGCATAATGTATATCCTTACTCTGCACTTTTACAATACAGCCTAGCGTTAATCGTTTCCATAAATTTACGGAGTCTAAAGAATCCAACAATCCAAGATACGATACCCCCTACAAATAGAGCGACCGGATAATAAGACACACCTAATTGAAGTGCTACAATACTCGCTAGCAGTGTTGTGATAAAGAAAGTGAATGTGGTAATAAAACTACCGAATTGATCATCAAAATAATATAGGAAAATAACTGTAAAATACATTAGATATGTACAGTATACCCCAATTGATAATAAGAGGAAATAATTCATAACCATCCCGCCAAATCCTAACATTGGCAACAATAATATCCCGGCACATGTAAGTATAATTGTAATAATCAATTGAACTTCATAGATATAGAATAATTCAATATCCATTGTCTTCAACATTATTTTACGATACTTTTCTATAACACTGTATGTTCCATTAATCAAACTACCAACATACTTTTGATACTTCTCGAAGAACTTTGTTTCAACTTTAACAACAAATAATACTGGTGTTGATAAATTAACTAAAATAGCTAAAAACAATGCCATATCATAAGATGGCGCAACTCTAAAGATTGAGACTTGGATCGCAATATCAGAAAACAGCCAATATAATATATTTGGAACATACAATGTAACAATATAGAATAATCCACTGAGGAATAGATATGGATGTTTTTTATAATAGGAGAGAAACGCAAAGTATTCATGGTTAGAATGATTGAAAAATGTCAGGATTAAATAGATTAATAATAGGTTAATTATCGTGAAGACAACTATCATCGCCATTAAAATTATTATTAAGACATTAAAATTCGTGAACTGATACAGTACAAAGAAAGTTAATGCGCCTAATAGAATTCCAACAAAGAACGCGATTGTGATTTTTAAATATTCTTTGAGCGCAGAAATAAAGAACATAAGATTGTAAGTAATACTGACTACAATCGTTAATATATAAAGCGAAGCTAACATCAATAGATCTGTAATACCATCTAAATAGAGTAATACGATAATGATTGAAGCGAATATTGACGCTAAAATACTTACAAAAATTGAGGTTCCAAACATTGCGGAAGGAATGTAATCCTCTTCATTCTCATGAATTCGATCAGATATAAATCGCGTAATGGTAGTTCCTGTTGTGCCTGAGATAATGATACTAAACAAGAATAAATACAACGTCGCACTTGAAAAGAAGATTTGTTGAGTTTCGGAAACATTTAATGCATCTAATATTAAATTGATACTTAATAACATAATTAAAAATATGATTGTAGGACCAATCGTTGTCATAGTCGCAAATACTATCCCTTTAATTCGACTACTGATTGTAGTCTTACGGAAGATTTTTCTTAGTTCAAACCCTATACCTGCCATAACATCTCCTCCTTTTTAGCGCGAATTCATTATCGAATTATATAAAGTATCATATTTATCCAGGAAGTCCTTTTTTTGGTATGTAGTTCTAGCACGTTCATATCCAATCTTTCCTAAATGTGTTCTTAGTAATTCATCATTTGCTAATTCTTCAATCGCGGAAGCAATTTTCTCAATATTCATAACAGGAACAATTATTCCACAATGTCCTAAACTATCTCCACTCATGCCATAAAGCAGTTCTTTACAGCTTCCAACATTAGTACATATTTGAGGTACACCAGCCGCCATACCTTCTAATACAGCTAGAGGTTGTCCTTCACTAATACTCGTAAGTAACATCATGTCGAATGTCGGTAAGTATGATTTAATATCAACTCTTCCAAGAATCTTTACATTTGCTAGTTTGAAATCATCAATAAGCGATAGAACTTCTTGATAATAAATTGGATCTTCTTCGGTTGGACCTAAAATAAGTAATTCTAAATTGTCTACTTTCTGCGATGCTGCTTCAAACGCAAGTATCATTGTTTTAATATCTTTAATTGGCACAATTCTAGCGATAGATCCAATGCGAATCTTTTCTGATATCGATTTATTCTTACTTCGTTCTTCAATTAATTCTGTATTAGTTAGATGTGATGAATATAATGCCACATCTACTCCATTTGGAATAATTAATGTCTTATCTACAGGACAACCCATTTCAATTTGAAGATCACGGTTCGTCTCAAATAACGAAATAACCTTAACTGCTTGTTGATAAGCTATTGCAGAAATACGATAGAAGAAGTTAATCCAGTTCTTTTTAAAATCACCGATAACCCAATCTGATTTGATTATCTCTTCTTCACGTTCTCGAGTGTAGATCCCATGTTCCGTAATAATAAAAGGCTTTTCATTAATATATGACGCAACACTTCCTAATAGACCAGCATAACCAGTAGATGCCGAATGATATATATCTGCACTAGGAAAATCTTCAACTAAGGTAGTCAACAACGGAAAGAACATCGATCTTAAATTCCATAAAAAATCATTGAATATTGTTCTTGAGAAATCAGAATTATAAAGTTCTACCGCAATATCAAAAAAATCATGACTCATTAAAATATCAATTAATTGCGTTTTATGGTTTTTTATCAATTCCAAAATGGATTTCCATTGAATATCTTGATGATTCTTTTCCATAACCAATGATTTTAAAGCATTATGTTCGTCACTTGTTAATTTAATATTAGAATGAACTGTTTTAAACTTAATATCATTGAGATATATGGTTTTTATTTCTTTAACATTCGAAGGTAACGTATATTTTAATTCACTCATTTCTTCTCGACTCGTAGCAATTGACCATATCACAAAATCAATTTCATCAAATCGCTCTAAAAGCATTTGTACCCAACTTGATACACCACCTGAAACATATGGATAACTCCCCTCAACAATAATACATACTTTCATAAAGCAACCTTCTTCCTTTTATAAACTAATTAATAGTGAAGTACAAAACTTGGTGATTGTGCTTCAATTAAATAATAACGTGAATTAATTTCTTCATAACTTGCACCTTGAGCACTTTTAATTTTTCTAGGTGAATAAAATAGAAATTTCTGTCCAATTGCCATATCAGAACACGCTACTGTAATTTGATTCGATTCAGTAAATGTTTCGACATCTAATCCATCCATCTCTTTAACCTTTTCAGCTGCAGGAGAGATTGTTACAGACTCTAACCATGGTGTTTTCTTAAAATATAAATCAACTAATATATCAAACGACTTGTTTAATGTATTCCAATTACTTTCACTTGATGGAACTGTAAACAATGAATTAATATCAAAACTATGTGAAATTGAACCGTGAGAAGTTAGTACTGAAATAAAGGTATACATTTGTAAGCCTTCAGCTTTATATCCAAATGTTGTTGTTGGATATATAACATTCCCATTGCTTACTTCATAATCACCACTTGATTGGGTTTGTGGATCACCTTCATATAAGATTCGGATAATATCAAAACTTGGATAAACTGCTTGAATTAGATCAATCTGATTTTGATCGATTTTTCCATATAAAGGATAATACGCATGTAGATTGTAATTTGGAAAGAAATTATCAAAGAATGACTTCGTCTGCTCAATGCGTTCTACCGTAAGATTATTTAGATCAACATGATTTCCAGACAGAGTTATTTCACCCTTATTCTGTATAATCTCTCGACTGATATATGAAAATGTCTGTTGGTTTGCGTTTTGACTCTCAAATGTTTGTTTATCAATCGCCATGAAACTAGAAGTGAATTGTAAGTCTAAAACACTCGCCTTTTGGAGTAATACCGCCCAAAGTTTATCACGAACAAATGATTCTGCACTTCTACCATAATATTCAAAAGAATTCTCATCATTTCCATCAAATAAAGGTGGAATAGCATCTAAGAATATCGTTTTCGTCGACAATATAGGATAAATAGAATATTCGCGCGTATTGTTTATCGATGCGATAAGTATCCCTATGGATAATTTGCTTTCCATAAAGGTCCCATTAATCATAGTAATTCTGCCCAAATCATATGGATGGGTCCAAACTAAAGGTATTTCATTATTACCTTGAATTAATATCTCACATGTCTCTTCGAGTCTGACATTGGATGAATACGTTGTATATCCATTCGGAATTGTAGTTTGCTCGTAAGGGAAATATCCTTCATTAAATGTAATGTCTGAAACTGATGTAAAACTACCACGTTCCAGAATTCCCCAAACTGGATCAAGATATCGTATATTATTTTCTGAAGGTATCCCCGCCGCAAATATTGCTTGTCCACCATTTCTTATGTACTCTGCTATTTTCTCTAGATCGCCTGTTTGACTAACATCAGCTACTACAAAAACCAAAATAATATCGTTTACTAAATCCGCATCCGTTATTGATTCAACTTGTGTAATCTTAGCCTTAATTTGATTAAATGCTTTTACTACATTTGTTTTAATCTGACGTTCACTCTCGTTTTGTGGATTTCCTACGATTAGAAAACCAGCATCCGATGTATTTAATTTAGATGCAGTAAATTTCTCAATTGGTTTAAGTTCATCAGCGCTATTAACTGATTGTGATCTTAAAAAATCATGATCCAAGTTAAATAGAAAAAATAAACCACTAAAAACAATGGTTATTATGATAATGTACGCTAATCTTTTGCGTGAAAACATTATAAAGCCCTCTTGCCCCAAAATCGGATTAGTTCAAGTCCATTATTAGAAACTGTTAATTTCGATTTTTTGAATACATCAAAAGCTTCGTCGAATTTATTTTGATTACCTGTTTTATAGTAAAGTTCTAACAATTTTAGATGCGCTTCTTCTTGGTCAAACCGATCTCTAGCATTTATTGCGTTGAGAATACTTTGATGTACATCATGATCCTTAAATAGAAAATCAGATTGATTAAGATAATCCTCACAGGATAATAAACTAGGCTCAATATCTTTAAGCTTATTAAAAGTACGTACATACTTATTACGATAGAATTCATTCTCACGCGCTGTTAAAACACCACTAAGAATATAGTCACAAATCGCTCTTAAAAGTTCTTTCGAGATTGAAGAATTATCAGGGTCTAATTGAAGTTGTGTTTCTAGAGCTTGAATGGCGGCTCTAAGTTTTGTATAAATTTGCATCGTCGCTGAAGCTGCATAATGAGTAGTCTCAGAATCTGAATCACTCATCGCGGAACGTATAAATGAAGCATTATCAATTAAATTATCTTTTAGTACATTGAGTAAAAAGGCTCTTTTTTCTTCCTTTTGACCAATCTGCATAACTTCATTAAATGATACAATATTCATTTCTTCAGGAATATTAGGTTTTTGCGAGAATGTTTCTTCGTTAATTTTTAGTTTTATATTCGATATATCATACAAATTATGTTTTTGTGTTAATTGAAATATGTACTTTGGAATAAAGTAAAGAACTATACCGAAAAATGGTAACACAAGAAAAAACAAACTAAAAATACGTTGTTGTTTATCCTTAACAAAATAGAAGAATAGTATTGAAAATAATGTATTTAGAATTAATATGCTCCATACTTCCATATTTCTATCCTCCGTTATACCAAATCATTCATATCAATTATTTCAAAATGAATGTCCTTTTCATCCAATCGTTTCTCGACAAAGGATACATCTTGTGCACTTGTATTTCTTAGCAATACATGAATTCGGTTTTGACTATCTATACCGAAATAATCAGTCGATCTAAATAAATTAACAATTTTATAATAATAACTTATTGGTTCCTCAGTATGATTAAGTCTAAGCAATGTATATTCAACTAAAGATTGTTCAGTATCATTTTGTTTAATTTCGATTAGTTGTTTAAATTCAGATGGTATAAGAATTTCTGTACTATCGAGATACTTCTCATTATGAACTTTCTCTTCAAACTGATATGCTCGAATAAATGAAGATGAAATGAGTGAAGTTAGTGTTCTCAACAAATTCACTTGATAAAGATTCAAAGACTCAAAGCCCATTGATTTGATTAAGATGATTGCGATTATATTTCCTTTATGGAAAATTGGTCCTGCCATAGAAGGTAATCCAACTGCCCACTGGTTTCCTATATAAACATCATTTTCTAAAAGTTTCGATTCCAACTCTTTATAATCTGATAATTTAAATGATTTACCCATGAAAATAGATTCTTCATTCTTTGCGCTAATAAGTCGAGCGTATCCATTCCGACTGTCAAATGAATAAACTGAAACTGTATCAGTTTCTAATACATCAACTAATACTTTTATAATAGATGAGAAGAGCACTTCAGGATTTAAACTATCGAGTTGATTTGTGATGGCATATAATCGAGGTAAACTTGACTTATAACTAATTAAACGTTTTTCATATTGATGCTTTATCATAATATTCGCATCATTTATTTCTTTTAGTTCAGAATACTCTGTTTCAAGATATTCCTTTTCAATAATAGTTTGTTGTTGACTCGTTCTAAATTGGTCAACTGTATAACCTACAACTACTCCCATAAAGATATATTGTGCTAACTTTAAGAAGGTGTCGGCATTAAGAATAATATGAATGAAATTACCAAAGTCAAATTGTAAACCATATAAGTAAAACGCAAAAGTAAGAATGATTGACAAGATGGATTGGCGAATTCCAAAGAATAGCGAAATTGAAACAATATAAATTGTCATGAGATCAACATTCTTAAGAATACTATGATTTCTGAACAAGAACGATAGACTTGCCATTACAATAAAGAACACAATATTCTCTATAAAATGAATTAAGACTGGATTAGACTTTTCTTTTTTAGATTGATCATGTACTTTATTCTCATTCGAAATCGTTGTACTTAGCTGCATATTATTTACAACTTCTTCAAAATTATTGAATTCACTCCATTCTAATTCTGATTTTATTTGCTTTGAATCAAAATTACTATTACGAATCTTTCCTTGATGTAGGATAAGAGATGTTGAAACATTTAATTTTTTCTTTAAAATTAATGCTAATTCCATCGCATTATATTGCTGACTACTTGCTACATTATATATTTTAGACGGTGTGTTTCCTTCACAACGAAAAAGTGCTTCTACCGCATCACTGATATGTAATGGTGATAGCTTTAGATTTTTATTTATGTCTACTTCTTCAAACCTTTGAAGTTCATGCACTAAATCACTTAGAAAGTCATGTTTATTTTCTTCAAGTTTGTATCCATATAGATCACTAAAACGAAGGATTAATATATTTAATGGATTTATTACACTAAACTCAGTTGCTAAATTTTCACCTTGTTTTGAAAGAATTCCTTTGTAAGTTAAAGCATCATAATCACTTTTTTCGTTGATTAAATCGTTCTCATTATTCTTATATATCTCTGTTGAAGAAAGAAAAATAAACTTACTAACAAGATGCTTGTTTGATAAATTAAGAATATTTAATAACTCACTCAAATAACGAGTTGAAGATTGTTCATAAGACCATTCATTAACTCCAAATAAACTCCCCGCAAAAACAACCTGTTGAGGTTTGATGTTACTAAAGATTCGATCAACACTTATACTATCTGCATGATAGTTATACCATTTGTACTCCAGTTTCGGCTTATTAATTTTTGTGAAATCTTGATTGGAAATGATACTAACCGAATTGCCTTCTTTTACATGTCGATCAATAAAATGAGCTGAAAAACTATCACTTTCCCCGATATAAATGATTTTCATGTTTCTAAATCCCCTCTTACATTTCTTTATATAATATATACTTATTATATGTTTATATGTTATTAAACGTATATTAAACTAATTATTGATAGATTCATAGTATTTAACATTTAAAACACTATTATTTATTCACAAAGAGCTAATTATTTTTCTAATTATTTCAATCCTGCGACTTTGTTAACTTATATAACAGCTAAATAGAGTTATATATATATTAATCAAATTATATTTCTTAGTCAAAAGATGCAATTATATTCAGCAGAAAATTCGAAATAGCCTGATTGTAATAATTCAAATCAAAGTAAACACATTCATTTAGAATAAGCATATAATAAGGATATGATTGAACAACCCAAATATACGATAATAAAGAAACAAGCTCAATTTGAATTACGTCAATATCAGTCTTTTACGATTGTAGAAGCGACTGATCTAGATTTAAAAAGCTATCAAGGTTTTCGTCTAGCTTTTGACTTTATCCAAGGTGAGAAT
>DASSDQ010000111.1:0-2874 GCA_035697025.1 Erysipelotrichaceae bacterium
AGTATCGACATGGTCTTTCATTTGAGTTCCAAACTGTTTATTCAATTCAGTTTGTTTTACCCCTAAATCAATCATCCCAGGCGTAACGATATATCGATGATTCGGCATCATCTTAATCACTTCTAAGGACATTTTCGCACCCTCAGGATTGGAGTTAAACGCATTATCAATATAATTGAATCCATTTATTTTCTTAAGTTGTAAGCGATGTTCGACATAATTAACACTACTTACTGCTTTTTGTAATAATTCCCATGATAAACCAAGTTGTCTGCCCAGTGCGATACCCGCTAAGATATTCGCAATATTATGTTTACCTAATAAGCGTGTTGTGAAAGGATACTCACCTTCTACACATCGTACAGTAAAACTTGAACCATTAACGGTATACACAATTTCATGCGCACGGTAATCCGCCTCATGATCAATCGCATAGGTCAATATTTTACAATTGTTCTTAATTCGATAATTTCGAATGGTTTCATAATCATAGTTGATTACACCAACACCTGACACAGGTAAGTTCTCCACTAAACGCATCTTCTCACGAATAATGTTCTCAATTGATTTGAAAGTATTGAGATGTTGGGGACCAATGGATGTAATAATCGCATATTGAGGTCGAATAAATTTACTTAAGAAATCAATTTCACCTACTTTATCGGCACCCATCTCCGCAATAAACACTTGGTGAATGGATTTGAGTTGTTCACGAATCGTAATGGTTAAACCCATCGGTGTATTAAATGATGCAGGTGTACTTAAAACATAATATTTCTCTGCTAAGATTTCATTTAAGATATTTTTACTGGATGTTTTACCATAACTACCGGTAATCCCGATTTTAATTAAGCGTGATTGATTTGCTAAAATATTCTTTGCCTTTTGGATAAATATCATCTTTATCATCGATTCAAATGGCATTGTAATAACGGCCATTAGGATAACATACAACCATACAACGCCCCACATAAATGGAGTAAAGATCGCAATCCACATCCAATCGAGTGTATAGACAAAATACAGTGTAATACCAACTAATCCAATCATCACAAAAATCTGACGTTTTACACGTGCTGTCACATTTAATTGTTTAATGTAGTTCGTGCGTTTCTCAGCTTGGATAAATTGATAACTGATTAATAGGGTAAACAATATGACAAGTGTTGCGCCAATCGCTGTAAAACGATTCGCAATGAACGCAATTGCGATATATCCAACATAGATTAAGATCCATTTAAGGGATTGTTTAGGTTCGAATTGAATATGTTCTAAAAGCCATGGCCAATAGCGTCGTACTTCATAACGATTCTGTTGAAACATATGTAGACTTTGTTTGATAGCTGTAGAGTATAAAACAATCCACGCTATCACAATTAAAAGACGATTAATTAAGAGTAAAAAATCATTCATGATTACGATCCTTTTCTAAGAACACATCTACGATTTTATTAAATCGATGAATTTGGTTCCAATAAGCATAATGACCTTCATTTTCGAATACGACAAGTCCTGCATCCTTCATTTCTTTTTCCATTTGTTTAGCCATCCATAATGGTGTCGCATCATCTTTATCGCCCCAAATGAGTAGACATGGAACTTCAACTTTACTTAAATACGGACTTAAATCTTCATTCACAATCTTCACAAAACTATCGCGTAAAACACCACTAATCGATTTATAATCTTCACTTCCAAATACTTTTTTTAATTTCTCTTGATAGGATGTTAACCCTGGTAATTGGACAAGTATTTTTAACAGTTTATATAATCTAATTCTTAACATCGTATTAAATTTAACTTTAGGTCGAATGCCTGCCGCTCCGGTAAAGATTAATTTACGGATTGGATTCTTGAGGTTATATTTCAACGCAATACGTGCTCCAAATGAATGCGCAATAATAATTGGATTTTCAATATTTAATTCATTTGTAACATCTTCAAACCAACGTACATAATCATCGACTGACCATGGTGTACGCATCAACTCACTTTGACCAAACCCTGGGTAATCAACACATGTAACTCTAAAATGTTCAGCTAAGTACTTTTGTGTAGGCTCAAACATTCGTGTATCTTGACCCCAACCAACAAGGCATACGACATCTCTGCCTTCCCCCATTTGGGTATAATACGTCTTACTATTCTGTATATTACAATAAGGCATGGTTATAAGAGCTCATCTTTCGTGATTTTCGATCCATTCTTTTCTTTCTCGATAATAAATTGAATACCAACATTCAAGTTCTTTATCTTAATTGTATAATGATACGCCGTTAAAACACGACGAACAATCGCAAGTCCTAATCCAAACTGTCCACCCGTACCTTTTTCATACGGTTTGAAGATTTGTTCAATACGATCTTCGGGAATTGGAGGACCATCATTGTAAATGATACAATAGTCTGGTTTTAAATCAATGGTTATTTCTGACTTTGCGTAACGTAATGCGTTATCGAGAATATTCTCAATCACAACACGCCATGGTTCTTCACTCCCATAATAGCTACATGAAGTTAAATCTGTTTTTAACTTAATCGCTGGCTTAATAACCTTCAATGAAAGTAAGACTTTTTCAATCACTACTTTCATATCTGTCTTATCATTTCCCTTATCTTCCGCAATTAAATATCCCATACGGTTTAATAAGAGTAAACTATGTACTTTCTTCTCTAATCGATTCGCATGTTCAATAATTACATCGACACTCTTCTCAAGTGTTTCATACGGATAGATACCATCTTTAATACTCTCTCCATAAGATTTAATTGTTGCGATCGGTGTTTTTAAGTCATGTGATATATTCTGAACCATTTCTTCTTTTAATAATTCTTGTCTACGAATTTCTTGGTTCATATCGACAATCGCTCGACC
>DASSDQ010000112.1:0-3525 GCA_035697025.1 Erysipelotrichaceae bacterium
ATTTTATATGACTTGAACGATATAAATTTAAGTGTGACTTATGTGATAGAATTATTGTAATATGGAACAGAAATTTATCATGCCAGCCCATGGTCGAGTTCTTGATTTAGATCAAGTCCCTGACGAACTTTTTAGACAGCGCCAAATGGGTGATGGTTTTGCGATAGAACTAATAGAAGGTGAGATTATTGCGCCTATGGATGGAGTTGTATCCGCATTATTTCCAACTGGACATGCGATAGGCTTAACATTGAATGATTCAATTAATCTATTAATCCATATTGGGATAAATACCATACAATTAAAAAATCATCCGATTGAAGTATTTGTTCAACAGAATGAAAAAGTAAAACAAGGTCAGTTATTAGTAAGAGTTGATCTTAAAAAATTTAAAGAAGGACATATTGAACCAATTGTGCCAATCATCTTTACCCGTAGCACATTCTTTGTATTAAAACGAGGTGTAGATGAAGTGCAACTTGGTGAAGAAGACATTATAGAAATATTTGATTAATCTGCACAAATCTCAACTTTTATACGATTTGGATCTTCAAAGAATACCGCATAATAATCAGGTCCACCAGCATACGGATGTTTATCGAGATAAAGAATGGTCACATTCTTTTCTTTTAGTTTCTCGGTAATTTCATCAACAAACGCCTTACTTCCACCATGGAAAGCTAAGTGATTTAATCCTGCGCGTTTGCGGTGATAATCATGCTCAATATACTTTTCTTCGACTTGAACAAACACGATATATGTATCATTAAGTTTATAACTTATCCCGTCTTTCCATTGTTGGTAAGTGGAATATCCTAATTCATGGAGTAACCATCCCCAAAATTCTTTGGATTGTTTTAGATCTTTAACGTATAATTCTATATGATGAAGTGTACCTTTCATATGGATCTCCTTATATTTCCTAGGCAATAAGCATCGGACTTGATTCAAACTCTATTATCACCTATTGTATATGAAGATGAGGTAAACTATGAAAAAACTTTTATTAATAATGATCGGAGCTCTACTAATGAGTGCATGTGCAACAGAAAGCAGTTATCATAAAATCAGTGCTGAAGAAGCCAAACAAATGATGGATTCTCAAGAAGTTATAATCGTAGATGTACGAACACAAGAAGAATACAATGCAGGACATATCGAAAACGCGATCTTAATTCCAAATGAAAATATAAGTACAGAACCAAATGAATTAGATAATAAGGATGCGATAATTCTTGTATATTGTCGAAGTGGAAGTAGAAGTAAGGCTGCGTCAGATAAGCTCGTAAATCTAGGGTATAAGAATATCTATGATTTTGGTGGAATTATTGATTGGCCATATGAAATAGTGGATTAATGCGGAAACGCATTTTTTAAACACCAGATTAGGGACAGAACTTGATATAATAGAACTATGGCAAGAAGTGCACGTAACACCTTACAATCGAATTTAGTATTGGTAACTCAGAACTGTAATGGGATTCTTTATCGTGATGATCAGGATCGAGAGTTCTTTTTAGCGTTACTTAAAAAGGTTCAACTAAATTTTAATTGTCATATTTTAGCGTTTTGTTGTAATGAAAGTGATCGATTTCAAATCATCATTGATACACAAGGTGCCAATATTTCAAAAATCATTCAATCACTTACTATCTCTTATTCAATTCATCGTAAGAGTGATGTAAAGCTGTTTACGCAACGATTCAAGACGAAAGCGATATTCAGTGAAGCGCAACTAAAAGAAGTCATACAAGAGATACAAAAGGATCGTAAAGACTATGCGGCTTGTTGCATGATGAGTGAAACGATGGCGAAATATGAATGGATGAAACCGTATAACCAAAAGCTATTTATTCAGATAGAACAGAATAAACAATCGTTAAATAAAGAAGAATTGCAGGATGTTTTAGATACTATGTTAAAGGATAAAGAAATTAATCTTACAGAGTTTAAACGCGATAAAACATTAAGAAATGATTGGATTAAACAACTAAGACAGAAATATGATTGTAATCTAAAATGCTTAGCAGACGTTTTAGAATTAACCGAATCATCCATATCTAAAATAATAAACAATTAATCATTGAGCAATCCGCTTGAAATTCAAGTTATGTCCCCATATACTAACAGTGTAAGGAGATTGATATGTCGTTCAACTTTAACATTAATCAAAGTCATAAACCAAAAATTGACACAAATCAAATCTTTGATTTTGTGAGTATCGGTGGTGGTCCAGCCAGTTATAATGCGAGTTTATACGCTAAACGCAAAGGACTAAACACATTAATCATAGCGAAAAAGCCAGGTGGTCAATTACTTAATACATCATCAGTAGATAATTATCTTGGATTTAAGGAATTATCTGGAGAATCATTATACGAAGAATTTCATAATCATGTTAAGACGCTTGAAGTGTTAGAGATTAATGATCAATTCGTAAATAAGATTGAGAAGATTAATAATCTATTCTATCTAACCTTAGAAGATTATAGTGTTATACAAAGTAAAACAATCTTAGTCGCAACAGGTTCAAACCCAAGAAAACTAGGAATCAAAGGTGAACTAGAATTTGCGAATGCTGGGGTTGCGTATTGTGCAATCTGTGATGCGCCTCTCTTCAAAGGGAAGGATGTCATTATTGCAGGTGGAGGGAACTCTGCGGTAGAAGCTGCGATTGATGTCGCGAAATTAGCACGTAATGTGACCTTAGTTCATCGAAGTCAACTTAGAGCAGATCAAATACTGATTGATAAAATGAATGCTCAGTCGAATATAAAAGTTTATCTTGAATCACTGATTCTTGAAATAGAAGGTGATACTAAGATGCGCTCGATTAGAGTATTAGATAAACTAAACAATACAGAGTTTAGATTAGAAGCAGATGGTATATTCATCGAAATCGGAAATATTCCAAATTCGCACATCGTAAGTGATTTAGTTAAACTAAATGATAAAAATGAAGTAATCGTAAACATTAAACAAGAAACATCCTTAGAAGGATGTTATAGCGCAGGGGATGTGACTGATACACCCTACAAACAAATTATCATCGCAACTGCGGATGGCGCAAAAGCTGCCCTAGCTGCGAATGAATATATTAACACCCATTAGGAGGAACATACAATGGAAAAATTATTAAATCAAGATGTACAAAATCAATTAAAACAAGTATTTGAAGAACTTAAGAACCCAGTCACAATGGTTTTATTTACCAGTAAAGAAGACTGTGAAAGCTGTGCACAAACGCAAAGCTTATTAACTGAAATTGCAGAATTAAGCGATAAATTATCTGTAAAAGAATTCGATTTACACTCTGATGAAGCCAAACAATATGGTATCGAAATGGCCCCAAGCTTTGTGTTGCTCGATTCAAAAGATGAATACAAACGTGTTAAATTCAATGGTATTCCAGCAGGACATGAAATCAATTCATTTATTTCTGCACTTATCGAAATGTCTGGAACAGAGAGTGAAGTCCCTGCAGAACTCTTAGAACGTATCCAAAAGATTGATAAACCAGTTAAT
>DASSDQ010000113.1:0-13035 GCA_035697025.1 Erysipelotrichaceae bacterium
GAAAATAAGGAACCGACTGTCTTATTACAAGATGTGACGATTGATGAAAACATCGATAATGTAAATCTTGAATGGTACGCTGGAGGAGTAGTTATATCAAAGAGCTATGATGATAAGATTCATTTTAAAGAAAAATCTACAGAGAAACTAAATTCAAATAAATGGGCTAGTACTGAAGTTGTTGGGGATACACTTTATCTGAAGAGTAATAATAAATATAATTTCGTTTTATTCTTCTTTCATTCTCCCGCTACTTATTTAGAGTTAAGATTACCTGAAAAACAGTATGAATCATTGAGAATGTTAATGACATCAGGTAATACAACTATTTCAGACTTTAATATTAGTGATGTAGATATTACAATCACTTCTGGTAATTTATTCTTGTTCAATATTGAAAGTGAACGAATGACAATAAATATGACAAGTGGGAACTCTAATTTCCAAAATACTAGAATGCAGACGTTTGATCTAACGATGACTTCTGGTAATACCGATTTTGAAGGAATTATTTCTGATGAATGTCGAATAGATATGACGAGTGGAAATTTAAATCTTTCTTCTACAAGCTTTACTCCACGAGTAATGAATGTGAATATGACATCAGGCGATGCGGATATTACATTAAGTAAGAACTATGGATTTGTATTAAAGCTTGATAAAACTTCTGGAAATATAGATTTAGATAACGAAATTGAAAAGGTTAGTGAATCTGAATATACCTATTACAATAAAGAATATAATATAAATGTTGATATGACGAGTGGATCATTTGATCTCAATCTACGTTAAGAAAAAAGCCTAATTCAATTGAATTAGGCTTTATTTTTATAGTGGTTTAAATCGTGCATTAAAGAATCTTAACATAGGCGGTTCATATACAAACTCAAGACCAGTAATGGATTCGCGTTTATTGTATAACGCAATAACCGCATCCGCTACCACATCCATATGAGCGTAAGTATAAACACGACGTGGAATCGTTATACGAACAAGTTCCAATTTAGGTCGATGATGTTCCCCTGTCTCCTTATTTCGTCCTGCAGACACAATTCCTCTTTCCATTGTACGCACACCAGATTCGATGTATAGATGGGCTGCTAATGCTTGTGCAGGAAGTTGATCTTGGGTTAGATGAGATAAGAATTTACGCGCATCAAGAAATACTGCGTGTCCTCCAACTGGACGTACAATTGGTACACCAGCTGCTTCTAACTGATCACCTAAGTATTTTACTTGTTCAACACGATGTGATATATACGCATAATCTACGGACTCTGTAATACCGATAGCCATAGCCTCCATATCACGTCCAGCTAATCCACCATAGGATGGCATACCTTCAAATACCACAACTAATTCCTTACAACGTGCAAATAATTCATCATCATTCATTGCTAAGAAACCACCTATATTAACCATACAGTCTTTCTTTCCAGACATTGTACAGCCATCTCCATAACTCATCATTTCGTGGAGAATATCTTTGATGGATACATGTTTATACCCTTCTTCTCTCTTCTTGATGAAATATGCATTTTCAACACAACGTGTCGCATCGAAGAAGATATCAATATGATGTTTCTTACATAATGCACTGACATCTTTAATGTTCTGCATAGAAACTGGTTGTCCACCCGCTAAATTTACTGTAACGGCTAAACAAACATATGGAATTCGATCAGCGCCAAATTCATCAATTAAAGCTTGGAGTTTGTTTAAATCAATATTCCCTTTAAATGGATGTTCGATTTCAGGATTATGGGCTTCATCGATAATCACATCTTTAAATATTCCACCATTCGCTTCTTGATGATAACGGGTTGTGGTGAAATACATATTACCAGGTATGATATCATCTTTCTTAATCTTCAATCGTGAGATAAGATTTTCTGCACCTCGTCCTTGGTGTGTTGGGACCATATGCTTAAATCCGTAATATTCTTTTACAATCGCATCTAAATGAAGGAAATTACGACTTCCCGCATATGCTTCATCTCCGATCATTAACCCTGCCCATTGTCGATCACTCATAGCGGTTGTTCCACTATCGGTTAATAGATCAATATATACATCTTCACTTTTTAAGAGAAAGGTATTATATCCCGCTTCAATCATTGCGGCTTCTCTTTCTTCACGACTCATTGTCTTCATCATCTCAACTACTTTTATTCTAAAAGGTTCTGCTGGATAATTCTTCATCGTTAATCTCCTTATGGCTTAACTTTACCGATGAATGTAAGCGCTGTCAATGACTCTTCATAATGTAAAGGATGATAATGAAAAGAAAATATTCACATAAATGTAAATATATGTTGTAATAAAAAATCCTATCAATTGATAGGATTAAAGAGGGAAAATTGTTTTATTATGTTCGTTATTTACAATCTGTCCAACTGCACTATACATTGCGGAAGCTCCACAGAAGATACCTACATATCCAGCTACTAAAGTAATTGCATGATTACCAGTGAAATCACCAAGTGCTAATAATATAAATAATAATGTAAGTGATCCAAACACGATTTGTGTAATGCGGTTATGGGTTAATGTCCCTATGAACATGAATCCAGTAAAGACTCCCCAAACCAATAAGTAATATCCCATTGAAATCTTATCTGCTTCAAGACCTGCAGGTGCGAACATCCAGATAATAACAAGCGACCACCAGAATGCGCCATACGCAATAAACGCTGTACCCGCAAAGGTATTCCCTTGTTTCATTTCAAATATCCCAGCGATTAGTTGTGCTAAACCGCCTAATGCGATACCCATTCCGATTATTACAATTGAAAGTGGAATAATATCCGCATTGTGTAAATTTAATAAGATTGTTGTTGTGCCAAAACCTAATAACCCCAAAGGACCAGGATTTGCCAATTTCTTTTCAACATTTGCCATTACAATAAATTCTCCTTGTTAACGCTTTCAAGCCATACTAGTATACCAAGCTTAAACATGAAAGACAATTCACATTTGATAAAAAATTAAAGCAGTGCTATTCTATGTTTACATAAAGCTTTATCAGGACTTTATTGGAGGTAAAACTTTGGCTGATAAAGATTGCGAATTAATAATTGAGAATTTCCCAATTGGGTTTATGTATCTTAAAGGTGTTGTAGATTCTAAAGGTAATCTCATTGATTTTATTGTGGCTCGTTTGAATTTGGAGTTTGAAGAGATTTTTAAAATTGATCGAAGAACATTGATCAATAAACAATTAAGTCAAACCGAAGAAATTGCACAATTCTATCAGAAAGAATTTATCCCTGCACTTATAGAGATTACTTTATCAAAAGAGAAATTAGTTTTTAATAAATACAATAAACTTCTAGATAAATGGTTTAAAATATCTTTTTACTCACCAAGAGATAATGAAATCGCCATATTCTTTTCAGATATTACACAAAGCATTCAGCCTTTCACAGATATGAATATTCTGTTTAACATCGCAACCGACTTGATTACGATTTCTGACTTAAGTGGAATGTACATTCAAGTAAATCAAGTTTGGGCAAACAATTATGGTTATGAAATTAGTGATGTTGAGAAACATCATGCATGGGAGTTTGTCCCAGCGGATGAATATAATACGATTAAAAACACCTATTTATTTTTATCAAATAATCATGGGAATGATAGTATAAGTTATACCACACGATTACGTCATAAAGGTGGAAACTATAGTTTTATTGAATGGGCTTCTCAGAAACAAGGAAATCGAGTTTATTCAGTCGGTCGAGATGTGACTGAGAGATTATACAGAGAACGTGAAATTGAGTACTTAAGTTTTCATGATGTATTAACTGGTTTATTAAATCGACGTTTTTTAGAAGAAGAGATGAAACGATTGAATACAGCGCGTAATCTACCGATATCAATGATCATGTGTGATGTTAATCGCTTAAAATTGATTAACGATGCGTTTGGACATGAAAAAGGCGATGAATTAATACGTTATGCGGCCAAAGTCTTTAAAGAAAGTTGTCGTCCTGATGATTTGATTGCACGTTGGGGTGGAGATGAATTTATCATTTTCTTACCTAAAACAAGCAATGAAGATTCTAAGAAGATTATCGATCGAATTAATGCAAACTCTAAACAATACTCCATTAATTCGATTCAGTTAAGCATCGCGTGTGGTACAAGCACTAAAGAAACCAATGAATATTCGATTCAAGATTTATTGCGACATGCGGAAGATGCGATGTATCGTGAAAAAACAATTGAGAGTGAACGAAACCGTAAGGATATGATTTCTGTAATTGCTCAAGCGTTATATCAAAAATCTCCGTTTGAAGAAGCTCATGCGAAACGTGTAAGTATGTTATGTCATTATTTAGCAACCGCATTGAAGTGTTCAAAAGAGGATATTCAAAAAGCTGAAATCGCTGGTCTCTTCCATGATATTGGTAAAGTTGCGATAAGCAGTGATATCTTATTAAAGGATAGTACTTTGAATGAGAATGAATGGTTGATTGTTAAACAACATACTGAAATTGGATATAAAGTAATTGGGGATTCCACAGAGTTAAGAGATATCGGCAAAGCTGTTTTACATCACCATGAACGATATGACGGTAAAGGTTATCCAAGTGGGATGCGCTGGGATGAAATTCCACTTATTTCACGAATTATTAGTTTAGCCGAAACGTTTGATATGATTCATCAAAGAAGTATTTCAGACACAGTTGATCCGATTGAGTTTACGATTAATGAGCTAAGAAAAAATAAAGAAACTCAGTTTGATCCATTTATTACTGAGATCTTTATTAAGGAAGTTGTTGAAAAATTATATCGACATAAGAATGGTTAAATTAAAGGTTTAATTAGATTAATCCCCATACTAAAATCACTTACCTCAGTGTAGATAACTAGTTCATCTAGATGTATACGATCGCGATCAGGTACATAAATGACATCTACATGAGCTTTATTACAAGCTTCTATCCCATTCTTTGAGTCTTCAAATGCGATACATTCTTCTTGATTAAATCCGGATAAGTTTACAGCCTTAAGATACATTTCAGGTGATGGTTTTGATTCTTTTACATCATCTCCATACACCATGAATTTAAAGCGATGAATTAAATTAAAGTGAGTTAGAATTCGACTCGCTTTTTCTTTTGGGGTTGATGTTACTAACGCAAAAGGAATTTGTTTAGAATCGAGATAATCAAATATTTCATGGACAAACGGTTTAAGATTCACTTCATTCTTAGCCATCTTTAACCAGAATCTTTCATCTCTAATTTTACGTAAATTTAATACCTCTTCCATAGAATTGGTATATTGATTAATGGTTTGATTGATGGCTAAATTATTCTTTCCTCGCCAAGTTAATATCTCATCTAATTCAATTGGAATATTAACCTCTTTGAAAACTTCATGCCATGCATAGACATACGTATATTCACTATCTACGACACAACCATCCATGTCGAAAAATACCATTTTTATTGTTTTCATATCACTTGATTCATTTGAGCATCGATCCCGATGATATATTCTTTGCCTGTATGAATTGTTTTGTTAAATAACTCTTCAAGTGTTAAGTGTTCTCGATTCTCACATGCGTCTAATATCATTGGTAGATTAACCCCACTAATCATCCGAATATCTATCGTGTTAGCTTCAAAGTTTGGAAAATTAAATAATACAGAGTTGTAAGGAGATGCGCCAAATAAATCGACTAATACTAGAACACCTTCAGTTTGATTAGCACGTTTTATCGATTGAAAAACTGTTTCTTTAAATTCTTCAAAATCATCGCCATGTCTTAAACATACTGTTTCGAATTGAGTTTGTTCACCAATTATTAGTTCACTACTATCACGCAGTCCTTCTGCTAAATTACCATGGGTTACGATACAAATACCGATCATGTTCTCTCCTATCGACTGACACAGTCAGTATTTATTAAATGATTTGGTTTCAATCCATTCGCGACTCTTTCGCAATCATTAACACATTTCTCACCCATTCCACGAAGACATTCATAGGTATATGCCGAGATGTGTGGAGTAATAATAACTTTCTCATTCGTTAATAATGGATGATTGGCATCGATGGGTTCATTCTCAACCACATCAGCCCCATACCCAAACAAATGATTTGACTCAAGTGCTTCTAATATCGCATCTTTATCAACTAATTCTCCTCGTGCTGTATTTACGATAATCACGTCTTTTTTCATTCTTGAAATGACATCTTTCGAGATGATATGGACATTGTCTTTACTTAAATATGCATTTAGGGAGATGATATCAGATTCTTCAATTAATTGATTAAATGATACTGGAGTTACACCTAATTCTAGTAGTTGTTCATCCTTAATATTTGGATCGTATGCCAATACTTTACAATTAAATCCACCTTTTAAAATTGAACCAACACGTGATCCGATATTTCCATACCCTATAACTCCTACAACTTTATTTCGTACTTGATAGCCTAAGTACTGCGCACGTGTATGCCATTCATTTTGTTTAATTGATTGAATTGCAGGTGTTTGTCTACGTGTAATATTCATTAATAACGCAATCGCATTTTCCGCAACCGCATCTTGTTCTACAATACCTTCCACAATTGATACATAAGTATGATAATCCGTTGCGGCTTGTACATCGACATTATTATATCCAATACCATGTCTCGATATGATTTTACATCCAGGATGATGTTCAAAGAAATCGCGTTTAAAGAATGGTGTAACACTTGCGATGATATAGTTAAAATCTCTCAACTTGTCCGCAAGTTCAATTCCAGATATATCTTTTGGAAAGTGAAAAAACTCTACTTCTCCAATTCGTTTTAAACGTTCTAAGTGTTTTGGGAATACTTTTCCAAAGCTACTTGAGTTTACAATCGCTATACGATTCATACTATTTTCTTTAACCCATCCTCAAAGCTTACTTTCAAGCTATCTGGAATGGTTTGAAAGAAGATATCCATTTTTTCTTCTTTTAGCTTCGTTAGAACTTTTACATCGTCTTCAGTAATATTCACACTCGATATAACTAACTTGGAATCTTTCTTTTTCGATATTCCTCCGATATTTAGTGTATCGATAACCAATCCTTTTTGAACTGCTTCATATACTGAACTAATTGATTTAAACAATAATAATACTTTAAAATCCTCAAAATTCTTTTCGTTCCAATATGAAACAACTTCATCTGTACTAAGTGCTTTAATATGTAATCCAGAGCGAGATCCTGAACTTATATAGATTTGTTTCATGAAATCATCTTTAGCAACTTCATTATCAACGATAAATATCGCATTGATGCCTAAACCTTTAGACCATTTCGTCATAACTTGACCGTGTATTAAACGATCATCAATTCGTGTTAGTTGTATTTTACCCATTATTTTACCTCTTTATTTTGTCAATTTTATAGTATTCCTATTAGGATTAATCCGCAAACAATTAGACTGATTAGAATTAATCCTTTTAATAAGTCTAATCCTTTTTTAGATAGATAATAGTAAACAATAATAATTAATCCCAACGCTAGAAACCCTTCGATTAAGTGTACATTCAATTCATTAAGATGCGACAGGAGCTCGATTCGTTCTTGATTAAGATCGATCTGAATATAGTTCGCACCAATAAAACCGAGTAGGATTAATCCAAATATCGATACTATTTCAGTTAACATTTGGAATTTCTTTGAACTAACAAGTTCAACTGCGGCCATACGTCCTTGAATATATCCAAGATACGCAAAGTAATTACCATATGCATAGGTACTTAATACAAACGCAATCCAAGGAATTAATGCGCCAATTAGATAACCGTTGAATGCCCAAGGCAGCGCGAGTGTTATAAAGATATATTGAACTGTACCAGAGTCTACCGCATCTCCAACCCCTGCTAAAACACCCATTAAACCTGTTTTAGTCATATTGATGAATGATTCTGTTATCTCTGTTTCGATATCATCCAAATCACGATTTAATTGATTCGATTTCAATTCTTCTAAGTTCGATACAATCCCTGTTATCGTACCTCCACCCCAAATAGCTTGTGTATTGAAATACGTTAAATGTCGTAAATAAGCTTCTTTTAAGTCATCATTATTTGTATAAAGTTTTCTTAAACTTGGCATTAATGCATATAACAATGAAGGTCCTAATAAGTAATCTAAATTATTCGGTATTTCATTGGTATACCACCAACGATTAAAAGAACGATTAATATCACGTTTATTTAATTTCATATTAATTCTCTCCTCTAAGACGTTCTTTAAATACGACATATAGAATGGATATAATTAAACCTAAAATCGCATAGACAAAGACGTTACCATTAAATGGATTAAATAATAATGCGATTAAAAATGATCCAACAAAGAATACGATATGTCCTGATTTACCCATAATATGGATTGATAATGCAAATCCAACAAGGGTTAATGCGCCACTAATTATTACTAAGTATGGATAGATTATTGTGCTAGATAAATATGTAATAAGAATCGTAAACAAAGGGACAAGTGCATATAAACAAATAAAGAAAACTGGTATGTATAAGCATAAACTAAATAAAATAGGATATAAAATTATTGATTTAAATAACCCAGAATCATTTGTATCATCGACATACTTTTCAGTTAATCGAATTATTTTTGAGTTTATTTTAATACGATAAGGATAAATATAACCTCCTAATACACCAAAAATAAACGCAATTAACACCGCTAAACGAAAATCAACTTTAGCAAATAATACAATAGGAATTGCGAACGCAACCGCAACAGCAGGTTCAGAACGCATGATTCCACCTGGTGCTAAAACACCTAAATAAAGCAATTGTATCATTGCGCTTATTTTAAGTGCATTGGGTATATCATTTAGAATTATTCCACACATTAAACCCATCATCATTGGTGTGAAGCGCAACATTAAGGATGCATATCCAAACCCACGAGATAGAATTAATGAAATACATAACGAAATAAGAAATGCTTGTAGGATTGTGAGCATAGAGACCTTCCTAAGATAAGCTTATGGTTAAAATTATACCTTAAACCGTCATCACTTGCATAAAAATGAGTCTATTTTTTAATAATAGACTTTATATTTATTCGATTGAAATAATGTAATACTTTTAACGCTCTTATCGTAATCATTTTACTTTGTTTCCCAGCTTTTTCCATTGTGAAATAGGTTAAACCAGAATAATGTGCATTCACATTCCAACGATACTCTTTATGTTTTGATTCTAACCATATCAATGCGTTTTCTAGACGTTTATCGTACGTATGATTTGAATCCACAAAATACTCGAGAACTCTTAATAAATCATAGCGCCAATAATATGGAAAATGGGTTGAACAATATCGTTCATCGATAATTTGGTTTGTTTTATCACTAATATAAAGTTGGTGATGAAGTAGAAATTCTTCAGCTTCTTTTCGTAATTTCTTCACATCATCAATTCGATAATCATATCCTTGGTTCTCATATTCCCATAATCCTTCGATGACGCATAGAGTTGAATTAAACGCACTATGATGTACCTTATGTCGATTGAAACTACAATTAAATCCACCATCATTGATTTGGGCAAGTATAAGATAATCAATCATCGATTTTAGATCATTGATATTCGCATGATAGTAACACGCTATCGTAAGAAACATTCCATTTACGCAACAATCGCTCTCATTATGTAAACGCGATGGACTTATTCCACCATCTTTGCATTTCTCTTCTTTGAGAATTCGATTTATGGCGTATTTTATAGATAGAGTTTTTGGATAATTTAAACAACGTAAAGTTTGAAGTGTGTAATGTGTTGATATCCACTTAGGTGAGTAATATCCTTCCCAGTATCCATCCTCTTTTTGGTAAGTAAGTAGTTCATACCCCCAACCACCCTCTAACATTTTCGTTTGAATATCGGTTAAAACAGTTTGAGGTGATTTTAAAAGATCCTTTTCTAAACGATATTGTATGGATAAATCAGAATCTTTTAACCAATTAAAAAGTTCATTCATGTTAATCACATCGTAGAATGAACTTTATAACTTGTCAATTATTAATCAATGAATCGAATTATTAGTCGATTTGTACACCAATTCCAATTAATCCAGGTCCTGTGTGTACACCAAGTGCTGGAGATACTTGACCAATATAGATGGTCCCTTTGCCTTCTAATTTATGTACAATATTTTCTTTTATTTTCAATGTTTCCTCTAACGCATTACCATGCGCTAGTGCTAATGTAGGATTCGCACAATCTTTAACGAAATCCAACGCAATTTCCATACAACGATTGATGGATACTTTACGGCCTCTAGCTTTGGCGATTGTAGTATAAATGCCATCTTTATCACAAGTTATGATAGGTCTTAAGTCTAATGCATAACCAATTAAAGCGGTTACTTTTCCAATACGACCACCTTTTTGAAGGTATTCTAATGTATCTAGCACAAAGAATACTCTCGTCTTAAGGATTGTCTCTTGAACTTTAACTTGTAGTTCTTCCCATGATAATCCCTCTTGAACGTATTTTGCGGCTTTTATAACCGATAAACCACTTCCGATGCCTATATTCTTAGTGTCGATAACTTCCATTGGTAGTTTCGATTCTTTTGCGACAAGCTTCAATAGATTACAAGTTCCAGATAAACCACTTGATAATACAACTGCTAGGATATGCGTATATCCTTGTGCTTCTATTTGACTGATTACATGATCAATATCTTGCCCTAATGGTAATGACGTCGTTGGGATTTCTTCTTTTAATCGCTTATACATTGTGTCCGCATCAATATCTACACCATCACGATAACTCTTGTCCTTATAGTTGACTTGTAGAGGTACAACGAAGATATTCATTTCTTTCGCAATATCATATGGTACATCACTTCCAGAATCTGTTAAAATCGCTATTTTTTGCTTAACCATTTAATTCTCCTTTTTCATTGATCAAATTACGTGTATAACGATGAATCGCAAACGAGAGTGCCGCATAGCGCATAACATTTCGTTCTTTATCTAATTCATTTTTTTCTATAAATGCGGCGATTGCGGTTTTATTAACCATACAATCAATCGAATCTTCTACTTCTTGGACAAAGATATTGTACGCAACATCTCTTCCTAAAATACCCTTCTCTAAGTTAATTCCTCTTACAATTTCAGAAATTTCAAACACATCTTTGAGTAGCGCGATGATAAAGATATGCGCTAGATGTTTACGTGAATATTTCTTTTTTAATGGCGCAGGAATTAAATTAAGCTTCGTGTAATTATTAATCATAGACGCCGTAATCGGGCGAACTCCTAATGGATTTAAATATAATTCAAGTAAATCTAGGACTTGTTCCTTATATAAATCAATATTAGGTAATTCTTCCCATCTTGGTAAATGAATCGTGGACATAGTATCCTCACTTGTTTCAATAACTATATTATATGATTATCATAACTAGATGCAAGTGTTTGATAAAAAAATAACATATGTAATGTTATTTTTTGATTAATATAACTGAATTATACGGTTGTATGACTAAACTCGATGAATTTAATTTCGCGTTTGTCTTACTTAAATTAAATATTTGTGCACTAATCTTATAGTTTGTGAAATCATATTCGATGGTAGATTCAGAATCACTTAGATTATGAATGACGATAACTTCTTCATCTTCATCATATGATTTTAATGCATATATGTTACTTCCGAAATCGAGTGATTCGTATTGCCCATCTGTAATTACATCATAGGTATTTTTTAGTGATACTAATTGTTTATAGTGATTGTATAAGGATGATTTATCAGAAGCTTGTTGCTTAACACCGATTGGCGCTTCTCCATCATAATCTGCTGCAGATGGTCCTAACGTTTTTCCAGTTAAATCATTGTTATCCCAAATCATTGCTAAACGTTTATTCTCATCTTTTCCACTTCCTCGCATGCCAATCTCTTCACCATAGTAGATATAGGATCGGCCAGGCATTAAGAGATAAATCGATGCCATAAGTTTTTGATATTCAACTTGTGCACTCTTGAAATAACCAGCACTTCTACCTTGATCATGATTGGAAATGAATACTGCATTGAGTGCATCCGGATTAGATTCATGAATTAATTGATTATACTTAACTACTTCATCTGCTAGATTCTTACCATTCTTCGATCGAATCGAACTCGCAATCAGTCCGTCTGCTTGAGATAAACTGAACTGGAATAAACTATCAATTCCACTTTCATACAATGAACTAATGGTAGAGTTTGTTGTCCATGCTTCACCTACAACATAAGCTTCAGGATCTATTGAATGAATCGTTTCATCTAACCATGTTAGAAATTCTGTATTCTTGGTCACATTTTGATTATAGAATGAAGTCACCGCATCTAATCTAAACCCTTTGACCCCTTTATCTAACCAAAACTTTACGATATCCTTTATTTCATTTCGAACCGCTTCATTATCTAGATTCAAATCTGGCATTTTATCCCAGAATAATGCTTCATAATAGTAGCCTTTTCCGATAGGATAATATTTTCCTTGAGGAGTTGTACTAAATACATAATAGTCGCAATACGAGTTTTCATTCTCACATGTACCATTTAATACATTCTTTTTAGCTTCAATAAACCAAGGATGTTCACTCGATGAATGATTTAATACTAAGTCGATAATAATATCAATATTATACGAATTAGCTTTAGTAATTAACTCATCGAAATCTTCTAATGTCCCATATTTTTGATCAATATCTTTGTAGTCGACAACATCATATTTATGATACGTTGGAGATGGATGAATTGGCATTAACCAAATCCCTCCAACACCTAAATCATCTAAATACTCTAACTTCTCGGTAACACCATCCAAATCACCCATGCCATCTTCGTTTGTATCATAAAATGAACCAACAAAGATTTCATAATAAACATAGTTCTTATCTGAACGAATCGTTTCAGTAGAACATGCAGATAATAGAATTACGATTACTAATAAGATAATTCGTTTGAACATATTAACCTTTGACTGATCCACCAGTGATACCACTGAT
>DASSDQ010000114.1:0-24214 GCA_035697025.1 Erysipelotrichaceae bacterium
CACATTACCTTCTGAATGTAGTAAGTATAGTGGCTTATGTTCAGCACACAGTACAAGCGCAACAACTGGAGAAATAACCAAAGTATTCATTGGAAGTACAGAATATACAAGTGGTAATGTAAATTTAAGCCAGATTTATACTGACGGCATTAAATACTATATTCCAACTGTTACACCTTAAAAAAAAGGTAGAATCAATAAAATGGTTCTACCTTTTATAATATCGGCATATATCTGTAAATGGGCAAATATCACATTTTGGATTACGTGCTAAACAATGATATCGACCAAAGAATAGGAGTGAATGATGTGATACTATCCATTCTTCCTTTGGGATTTTTCGTTTCAATTGTAATTCTGTTTGTAATACATTTGCTTTAATAGTAACTAACCCAAGTCGATGACTTACCCTATCTACATGAGTATCAACCGCAAGTGCTGGTATGTTATATCCCACTCCAAGGATTACATTCGCAGTTTTACGTCCTATTCCGGCTAAAGCACGCAATTCTATTTCAGTATTTGGTAATTTACCATTATGTCTTTCAATCAATTGTTGAGCAAATAGTTTTATGTTCTTTGCCTTATTCCGATATAAACCAATCGAATGTATACAATCCATAATATCTTCTTCGTTTCCATTCGCTAGATCTTCAATTGTTTTATATTTTTCAAAAAGTCTAGGTGTTACTTTATTAACCGAAATATCAGTTGTTTGAGCACTTAAAATAACAGCAATCGCGAGTTGTTCGTTAGTAGAAAAATCTAATTCACAGATTGCGTCTGGATACATTTGGTAAAGTGTATCTAAAATGCGTCTTAATTTATCCGTCATTTCGCTTCCCAGAATTTAATTGTTCTAACGTAACATTCTGTTTTACCCATTGCATTAAAATACGATCAATATAATTAAAATTCAATTTACGATAAATTACGGCTTCTCTTAACGCATGAATCAAAAATGCATACTCAACTTGAGTTAACCAATAATTAAGTTTATCCAGTTCCGATGCACTCAATGGTCGTTTAAATTCATGTTCATAGATTTCTACAATATTATTAGCACTTTCATCTTGTTTTAAATGTGTTTGTTGGTAGAGAGATTCTGTATTATAAATAACCTTATCTTGAACCATTTCAATTTTTAAGTAACCTTTTTGAATTAATTGTGTTAATGATTGATCAATTTCAGTTTGATTAGAATGGCATACATATGCTAATTGATTTAAATCAATTGGTAAATCAAACATATTAAAATGTTCGATATTCAATAAAACAAGTGTTTCGATTGGTTTTAAATCCAATCGATAATTTTCTTCTAGAATCCAACTCTTACGATCAAAATATCGTTTATCCCATAACTTGTTCATTTAAAATCTCACTTTCATCAATACTTCATGATTTTCATATCCAATAACATACTCAAACTCATCAGACTTAACTAAATATGCGACTTGATCTTCATAATAAACAAGATTAAAATCCGAATTGTGTAAATCATATTTCTCAATAATGATTGAATAATCCATTAGTTCTTTATCTTGATTAACTAAAACTTGTTTATAGATAATACCATTCTTATCCAAGAAGAAATAATAATTCTTTTCTTTAATTTTACAGTTAGTCACAAACATTTCTTTATCAATATAGAATGATTCAAAATTGACACATGATTGTATTTCAAATCTTGAATATAACTTACTTAATACTGCATCATTGCGTAATGACACTTGATTTACAGGTCCCATAATGAATGCCGCAATTAATAAAATCATTAAAATTAGACAAAATAATATCAGATTTAAGGTAGGTAACCGCTCTTGCCATTGTTTCATGTTTTTATTATACCAAACTTAAACACGTTTGATTAAATGCTTATCTCATGTTAAACTTTGATTCGTACAAATTATGAAAAATATCGTCAAACTTTCCATTTTAGCTTTAATATTATTAACCGTATCAAGTACAGTTTTATTTTATTATTTCATGCCAACTGAACAAGATCTGGATATATTTAATAATTTAAATGAACAAAAACTTGAATATTCCGAGTTAAATAACCACTTAAACGAAACAATACAAGCTTATTTTTTCTGTCAAGAAACGAATCAAAATTGTATTTATACGCAAAATGAAATTATTAAACCACTTATCTTAAGCGCTAGTGCAACACGATTTGAAAAAATATTCTATGTGAATTCAAATGAACTTGATGAAAATGTATTACCTTCCGCAATTAAGAGTCGCTTGGGTTTTGCGCACTTTCCTGCATTTGTAACATTATCAAAAGTAAATGATAAAGTCATCATTCATTCCGTATTAGAATGGAATGATGACATGAATTTCACGAAAGTCGATCTTCAAAATTGGATGATTCAAAACGAATTATGGTTAGAAGAATATACAGATTAGTTCTTATCAATCGTATCTATACCACTTTGTTTTCTTAAATGTGTTGAGAAGTAATAAGCAAGTCCAATAACAGCTAAACTGAATAATATATAAATAGGATTTTCTTGGATTTGTCCAATAGAGTGTCCAAATAGACTTAATGAAGCAATCATAATTAATTTACCTAAGGCAATACTTATAACAAATTGTCTTTTTTTATAACCTGATAATCCAAAACTCATATTTACAAAAGCACTTGGTGTAAACGCTAAACAACTAATTAAGAAAAGAAATATCGGAGCTTGTCTCTCTACCCAATTTAAAATATGACGTAATCGTTGACCATGATAGAATCGATCTAAAAACCTAGGTTTTATGATTGCTCTAAAGAAAAGAAAAACGATTATAGAACCAATCACATTTCCAAGATATGAATATATAAATCCAAGTACTAATCCATGAGCATTCGTATTAATAGCAACAATCGCAATTAATGGTAATGCTGGAATGAATGATTCTAACATCGCAAAAAAAATCGGTATAAAGAAACCAAGTTCTTTATACTGATTTAATAAACTTAACCATGTTTCTAATCTAAATAATTGATCCATTATATTAGTGCTACAAAATCAAAACAGAATTGAGCACTTCTTTCGCTAGCTTTAATTAAGTATTCATCAAATGTCATATTATTCTTAGGATTACGTACTAAATCAGAAATAGAACGAATTACGATAAATGGGCAATTAAAACTTGTGGATACATGAGCTATTGCAGCACCTTCCATCTCTGCCGCAAGTGCTTCTGGGAAGAGTTTATCGATTAAATTAATCTGTTCATCTGAATGAATAAACTGATTGCCAGATACCATTGGTCCAATCCATACCGGTTGTTTTTGTTGGATTGATTTAAAGGCATTAATATAAGTATCATTCGAACTAAAAACATAACGATTATTATCAGAAAAATCACGTGAATTGCCAAATGGTGTAATATCGAAATCATGGTAAGTTATTTTATCACTAACTACAATGTCTAAAACATTCTGGAAATCTTTTAATCCTCCAGCTGTCCCAATATTAACTACTCCCTGAATTGTATAATGACTTAAACAAATACTTGTACTCATCGCAGCCATACTCAAACCAATACCACTTTTAAACAACACTATTTCTTTATTGTTTAATGTACCAAGAATAAATTCGATTGGTCCAATTTTCTCTGTTCGAATATTTTGCATTAATGCTTTCAGTGCGTTTACTTCTTCATCCATAGCGCCAATAATTGCTAACATATTACACCTTTCTAGCTCGATAGTAGAGTTTTTCATCAAACACGAATTCAGTATCACTTAAATCAGAAACACGTTCAAACGCAAAGGAAAGACCATCTAATAAAGCATCTATATCATCTGGATTAAAAACTGTTTGTTCTACATGATTCACAATCATTTGATCATCTTCATAAAATACAATATTATGATGAATCTTATTATCTTCAATCGTCTGTATCGACCATTGATAGAAAGTTCCTAACAACTCTCCCTCTTCAACATATTCTTCTCTAAACTCTTCTAATCGATTTGGATGATGAATATCAAACAATAAAATTCCATTAACATTCAAATGTTCATAAGCTTCTGATAAGAATTTTTTGAATTCATTTAAATCTAAACAGTAATTAAGACTATCCAAAAAGATAATAATCGAGTCATACTTTCCTAGATTGGATAAATCAAACATCGTTTGACAATAATAGTTAATATTCGGTAATTTATTATTTAAATTCGCATATTCAATCATCGATTCATCTAAATCTAAGGCGTCAACTTCATATCCACTCAATCCTAATCGATAACTTAAATGACCTGGGCCACAAGCGCACTCTAAAATTCGATTCCCTTTTGTTTCTCGAATCACCCAGTTTTGATAATTAATATAAGCTTGTTCATCATAAACTAGCTCGTGATAATATTCCGCAAACGAATGTCTCATAGCTTAATAATTTTATCTAACCATAAATCTTCTAAACGATAGAATTGTCTAGATTGGGATAGAAACAAATGAACACAAATACTACCAAAATCGATCAGTATCCAATCACTATTCGCATCTCCCTCAACATGATGAACTGGAAAATCAATTGATTTTGCGTAATCAACACAATAATCTTTTAATGCGTTTAATAATCGTGTATTCCCCGCCTCTGCGACTATCGCATAAGACATCATTGAACTTGTTCCTGTTAAATCTAATACTTTTATATTTTCAGCCTTTTTATCATCTAAATAACTTACTATTTTTTTTACGTTATCCAACCTGGACTCCTTCTTTCTCAAGCCATTTTACTTGAGTCTTTTTAACTAATTCATATGCTTTATTTAAATCAAGCATCGCTAGATTAATGTACATTGAACTATCATAGTTACGCGTTCTTTCACATTTATCTGCGATGTATACAATTTTAGAGATTGGATCATTTGAACCATTCACATGATGCGAAATGGCATTAATAATCGTTTTGTCTTTTATCTGTAAATAACGTCGAACGAATGCAGCACCACATTTTTGATGCCAAAGTGCTTCGTTTCTATTAATATAGTTAGGTTCTACAAAACTCAACCATGCCCTTGATTTACTCGTATTCCATTCTTTAGCACAATCATGAAATAATGCGGCAATATAGACTTGATGTAAATCTACACCATTTGCACTACCAATGGACAATGCTAATTCACATACACTTTTGACATGATTGAAACGCTTTTGACTGATCATGGACGCTGAGATACTTTCAACGTATAACTCGTTATTCATCATATATTCTACAATCCGAGGATGGGTTAAATGAACTTGTCCTTCACGAATCTTCTGACTCGCATTATCAAATAATTCATCCATTCTAATCTCGATAAATCGTTTATCGATTCTATCTTTCACATCTCTTCGATACACCGCAAATTTTATTCTATCCAACAATTCTTCGTATTTATACCATTTATCAAATTGATTTGCTTGATCAGAACCCATTAACCATATAAACTCAATATCTTTATATGTATTAATCAGTTTATCAACTGTATTATAGGTATAACTAATTTCATCTAATTCAGCTTCAACTCTTGATAACTTTAATTTACGATATGGTTTAATTAAAATTTCAATCATCGCACAACGATGTTCAAAATCCGCTAATTCTATCTCTTTTAGTGGACTCTTTAAACTCGGAATAAACCATAATTCAGACGCATTTAAATACTTTAAACTGTTTAAAGCAAGTTTTAAATGACCTAAATGTGGTGGATTAAAGCTACCTCCAAAAAGAATTACTTTCATCATACTAATTGAATTTTCTTTTTCTCACTTGTTTTATAAATCAAAATACTACGACCAATGACTTGTACTAACTCACTGTGTGTCATCGAAACGATATCTAATGCACATTCCATAACTGGTGTTGCGCATGATTTCAATACACTAATTTTAACAAGCTCATGAGCTCTTAGTGAATCTTCTAAAGTATCAATAAGATTAACGCTAATTCCATCTTTACCTACATTGAAAAGAGGTCTTAATGTATTACCTAAGCTTTTCAATTGTTTCTTTTGTTTTGTGTTTAACATTATATTAATGCCTTTCTTGTGATAACTTGATCAATTAAACTTGTTTTTACTTCTATCATCTCAAACTCACCTTGTAAACAGAACCATCCTAATTGTTTAAAGACTAAATCAAATTTATCAAGTTTATCTGTGATACGTTTTGATTTGATGTTTTTAGGTAATACATCTGGATGTTTCTCTAAGTATGTTTCAAGGTTTTCATACTTAGTACGATGAATAGGAATTTGAGTTGAGAAATAAAGTGTTACTGAAGCTTCTCCTTTTGGAATTAAACTGATTACCCCAACTTTATCAATCACGAATGATTGTGCTGAATCCAATTGGTATGTTTTAGGTTTAAATGGAGTTTGAATACTATATTTTTCAAAATCTTCGAAATCTAACGTATCAAAGAAACTATTCTCAATTTTAATTCCTGGAGTATCAATAATTGTGCCATAATCCCAATCAATCTTATTCAATTCTAATGTAGTGTGTGGATATGGAGAAATAGTTAAATGGTCTTGTTTACCGATTAATGCGTTGATTAATGTACTCTTACCCATATTCGCATAACCAACCGCAATAAGTTGTTTAATCTTCAATCGTTTAATTTGTGTGATAAGACTTGTAATACCCAATTGACCCTTATTACTACTCATCGCAATTCCAACGATATTAATTGGATAATCTCTAAGTTTACTTAATAAATAGGATTCCACTTTTTGTTTAGAAACAGTTTTCGGTAAAAGATCCCACTTAGTTAATACAATAATAAAATCTCTTTGTGCTAAATGGCGTTGTATACCTGTAAATAATCCTGAATCAATATCAGTTACATCGATTACAAGCAAGATTACACCTTCACATTGGTTAACAGCCTCAAAGACTTTATCGGATGAAACTGCATGTTTTTTTAGTGATGTATAATCACCATAATGCTTAATTCGATAACACCGTTTACAGTAGTTAGAATCTAGCGAATTCGTATATCCTAATAAGTTAGGATCTGATATTTGTAATTCAATCCCACAGCCAACACATTTATTTGACATTTTCTTGCTCCAATAGTTTATTTTCTATCCATCTAAACAACTTCGTTAAACCATAATCTTTTCTATTATTCGATTGGATTAATACTGTATGCATACCCAATCTTTTCCCTAACCAAATATCTGTAAATAATTGATCTCCTATAACACATGCATTTTGATATTGAATTCGATTTCGTTTAAGAAATTGATTAACCTTTATTTTAAATGGTTTCAAGGCTAGATTAAAGCCATAACAAGAATATCTTTTTGATAGACGATATGCAACACTTCTTGTGTTATTTGAACAAATTAAGATCGTATTACAACTATTTATAAGCTCTTTCATCCAATTATCTGTCTTTTCATCGACAAACTCTGTACCTTTAATGACTAATGTATTATCTACATCAAGAATAATAAAATCAAAATTATTCGATTTTATCCATTCAATAGATACATCAGATAAGTGATTTTTTATTAAGTCAGGCTTAAAATAGTTTTTTAACATGACAATATTATACCATTGAAGTTTTTTGAGTGTATATTAATACCATTTTTAGCTAAATTATGGCAAAATATTTTTATGACTTTAGAAAAAACACTTATTATTACCCTTGATGATTTTGTATATGACTTCTATTCGATTAAAAAGGATATATGGGAAAGAATTGCACAAGATAACCAACTTCAGTTACCTGAACACTTTATAATGTCTTGGTATGATGCTCATTTAGAGAAACGAGAGAAATTAGGACGTGAGCATCCAAAACTAGCACCTTATTTTAATGAAGTTGAATCTCAATTTCAGACATATTTACAATCAAACAAAGAATCAATCCAGTTTATTCCGAATCATATAGAGTATTTAACTCAATGGAGTAAAATCTATAAATTAGTTTATTGTACGAATCTAAAAATTGATTCAATGCGCGATTTACTAAAATCTACAGAATTTCCACTTGAAGTAGATATTCTAGTAAGTAGTAAACAAGTTTTAAACGCAAAACCTGAAGGCGATATATATCTAAAAATCGCTCGATTACTCGGTATTAAAGCCAATACATTAACTATTATTGATTCTACCCTTAATGGTATTCAAGCTTCCTATTTAGCGAATTCAAAAGGGCTATATCTAGCCCAATTTCATGAAGCAAATTCTACGATTCGAAAATTTGCATATGCACATTTTAAACAATCTGATGAATTAAACCATTATGTTTTGAATCTTATAAATCAAAGTGAATAAATTCAACATCTCCATGTTGTTCTTCATTACCATGATCTTCATCTTCAAGATCCAATTTATCTAAAACTGGATCTTTTTTTATAACTTCTTTAAAATCAACGATTCTTACTTCTTCAATCGTACGTACTAAATAGAACGGTTTCTTTGGATCAATAATTTGACTAAATGTTTGAGTTTTATCCATAAATGGAACATCTTTCGCCTGAATCCAAATGTTAGAATCATGTGTTAGTTTTACATCATCATAGACCTGTACTGCTTGTATAAAGTGAATGTTTTGAGGATTCGATTTAACCTTCTTCGCAATGAGTTCACCTTTAGCAGGTCGATTAAATGGTGTTAACTCAGATTGCTTAATTCGTTTCATTAAACCATTTTCTGTAATAAATAAGACTGCATTCTGTTGATTTAATACACAAGCATGTGCAACTTTATCAGTCGTACTTAAATTCATTGCTTTAACACCTTTTGATTTAGGTTGAGTACTTGGAATCATATCAAATGTATATCGAACGGTATATCCTTCATGGCTCGAAATAACAATTTCATCTTCATGATATGCCACAAAACTACCAACGATTTTATCATTTTTCCCTAGATTCATCGCATCATATGTTTTTGATGTACGTGTCACTTGGAAATCTTTAATCATTGATTTCTTAATAAATCCTTTTTCAGAAACACTAACGATATATGCATCTGTATTAAATGACTTCACAAGAACTGCAGAAATAATTTTTGTATGATCTTCTGTTTTTACATAATTACCATAATGATTTCCAATATCTTTCCACTTCATTTCTTCAAGTGTATATAAAGGAATTATCGCATATGATCCACTATCATTGAACAATAGTAAGTTATCATAGGTTTCTGCTTCACTTATGCCTATTAATTGATCCCCTTCTTTTAATGAAGGCATTATACCTTCACTTGATTGATATGAACGCATCGAAACACGTTTGATATAACCATCACGACTTACGGTCACAACCGTCTTCTCGTTTGGAATCATACTCATCTTATCGATTACAATTTCTTCAACTTCACTTTCAATCTTTGATCTTCTTCGTGTATCAAACAGCTTAATAACTTCTTGAAGTTCTTTTATAAAAACATTATTTAACAATGTTTCATTTGTAAGAATCCCTTTTAACCGTTGCATCTCAACACTTAATTGAGCTAATTCTTCTTTTATCTCAAGAATATCCGTATTGGTTAAACGATATAATCTTAAACTCACAATTGCTTCAGCTTGTTCATTTGTAAACGCAAAACGTTCGATTAAGTTATTCTTCGCATCTGACTTATCACTAGAAGAACGAATAATTAGAATTACTTCATCTAAAACTGAGATTGCTTTTATTAAACCTTCTAAAATATGTGAACGCTTTTGCATTTCTTCAAATTGATATTTTGAACGACGAATAATAACTTCTTTTCTAAATAATGTAAAAGCATCTAACATATCAATTACACTACATAAAACAGGTCTTTGATTTACAATCGCTACCATATTGTAGTTGTAATAAATCTGGCAATCAGTGTTCTTATAGAAATAATTAAGAATTAAATTTGCATCATTTTCTTTTTTAATATCAATTACAATTCTTAATCCATTACGATCAGATTCATCTCTTACATCAATTATTCCATCTATCTGTTTATTAATTCGAATATCATCCATTTTCTTAACTAAGTTACTCTTAATTACTTCATATGGAATTTCCGTAATAACGATTTGTTGAATTGTTTTACTTTGGATTATCTCAGCTTTAGCGCGAATAACAACTCTACCTTTACCAGAGCTAAACGCATCTAAAATACCTTTCTTCCCCTGTACAATACCACCTGTTGGAAAATCAGGTCCATGCATAATTTCAAGTAAATCCGCAATTGTACATGTTGGATTATTCAGACGATAGATACATGCATCGATAACTTCTTTTAAGTTATGAGGAGGTATATTCGTTGCATAACCTGCCGCAATTCCAGTTGCGCCATTTACTAATAGTTGAGGTACAAGTCCAGGTAAAACGGATGGTTCTGAACTCGTGTCATCGAAGTTCGGCGTAAAATTAACGGTATTCTGATCAATATCTTTAAGTAAGAATTGACCAAACGCGGATAATCGTGCTTCTGTGTATCGCATCGCTGCCGCTGGATCATCATCAATTGAACCATTATTCCCTTGCATATCTACCAAAGGAATATTCATCTTCCAATATTGACTTAAACGAACCATCGCTTCATAAACACTAGTATCCCCATGAGGATGATAATTACCAATTACTAAACCAACAGTTTTCGCTGATTTACGATATGGTTTTTCAGGGGTATTTCCATCCGCATACATTGCATATAAAATACGTCTTTGAACGGGTTTTAAACCATCACGAACATCCGGTAAAGCACGTTCTTGAATAATATACTTTGAATAACGACCAAAACGATCAGCCATTATGCTCTCTAATGAATTATGGGTAAACTCTAATTTATCCATGGTTAGACTCCTTCGTAAAATCATCTTCTAGTGTGAAGGCGACATGTTTCTCAATCCAATCACGACGAAGATCAGCTTTATCACCCATTAATACTGAAACAACTCTTTGAGCAATTAGCGCATCTCCTAAATTTAATTGAATTAGACTTCTCTTACTTGGATCCATCGTAGTTTCCCATAATTGATCCGCATTCATTTCACCTAATCCCTTATACCGTTGAATTTCAACTTTACCCCATTCTTGCATGACTTGTTTCAGTTCATCATCTGAATAGAGATACTTAAATTGTTTACCTTTACTTACACGATATAAAGGTGGTTGTGCAAGATAGACATAACCATTTTCTATTAATGGTCGCATATAACGATAAAAGAACGTTAATAATAATACTTGAATATGTGCTCCATCCGTATCCGCATCGGTCATGATAATTACTTTATTGTAATTCATATCCTTGATTTCAAAATCACTTCCTACACCCGCACCTAATGCATGGATAATCGTATTTAACTCTTCATTCTTTTCAATATCAGTAATACTAGCCTTTTCCGTGTTTAAAACCTTACCACGTAATGGTAGAATCGCTTGAACTTTACTATCTCTACCTTGTTTAGCACTACCCCCCGCTGAATCACCTTCAACTAAGAATAATTCCGTTTTGCGAACATCCTTTGATTGACACGGAGCTAGTTTACCTGATAATAAGCGTTCAGATTTGCCATTCTTTTTACCTTTACGTGCATCTTCGCGAGCTTTACGAGCTGCTTCACGTGCTTGTGAAGCACGACTTATTTTCTTCAGAATTACATTTGCTAATTCTCGATGTTCTTCAAGATAATAACTCATCTTTTCACTTACAAAACTATCTACTGCAGCTTTTGCCTCATTCGTCCCTAGTTTACTCTTTGTTTGGCCTTCAAATTGGAGTAAATTCTCTGGAATACTGACCGATAATACAGATGTACAACCTTCTCTTACATCATTACCCTCAAAGTTTTTATCTTTATCTTTTAAAACACCATTCTTACGTGCATAATCATTTATTACTTTAGTTAATGCGGATTTATACCCAATTTCATGAGTACCACCATCAGATGTGCGTACTAAGTTAACAAATGAATAGGTATTCTCTTGATAATCATCCGTATACTGTAAAGCAAATTGAACCCCAATTTCACCTAAGTTTCCTTCAAATGTAATAGGTTCATGCATTACAACTCTATCTTCATTTAGAAACTCAATAAAATTATATAATCCATTATCATAATGGAATACTTCTGTTTTATTCGCTTTTTCATCCTTTACAGTTAACTTTATTCCTTTTAATAAAAATGCACTTTCTTGCGCTCTTTCGTTAATTAACTCTGTATCAAACTGTGCTTTACCAAATATCTTTTCATCAGGTTTAAAACAAACTGTACTTCCTGTTTTATTTGTTTTACCTAAATTCTCTAATTTCGAAATTTTTGATCCACCATTCGTGAAAACCATTCGATACAAATTACCATTAAATGCGACCGTAACTTCCAACCATTCACTGAGTGCATTAACTACAGAGGCCCCAACACCATGCAAACCACCTGCTCTTTTATAACCACTCTCTGATGAAAACTTACCACCCGCATGAAGTACAGTAAAAATAACCTGTAATGTGGAAACACCAGATTGATGTAAACCTACAGGCATTCCTCTACCTTCATCTTCGATTTTTATACTATTGTCTTTACCAACTGTGATTGTAATATTTTTACCAAAACCATTCATTGCTTCATCAATGGAATTGTCTAAAATTTCCCATACAAGGTGATGTAAACCACGACTATCTGTCGATCCAATATACATCCCAGGACGCTTGCGAACAGCATCCAAACCCTCAAGAATTTGAATACTTTGTTCATCGTATTGTCTTGTTGTCATAATATAACTCCTATCTACCTCACTATTATACAATAAGTAAAAACGCATTGTAATGTACAGGTTAAAATGATTTGATATAATATGTCAGTAAAGAGAGGTAAATCATGTTTGATCTAAATCTAGTTTTAGCAATTATATTCGGATATTTATTTGGTTCTATTCCTTTTGCGCTAATTATCGGTAAAGTCTTTTACAATACAGATATTCGAACAAAAGGTAGTGGAAACTTAGGGGGAACAAATGCTGGTAGAGTATTAGGCAAGGCAGCCGGTATCTCAGTCACAGTTTTTGATACATTAAAAGCAACAATCGTTATCTTACTTGTATTTCAATTTGCGCCAGAATATGCCGCAATAGCCGGTGTATTTGCCGCAGTCGGTCATAGTTATCCTATATTTGCCGGATTTAAAGGCGGTAAAGCGGTATCTTCAGCGGCTGGATATTTACTTGGTATCGCAATCATACAATCAAAAATTATAGAGTTATTCATAATCCCAGCATCATTATTCTTCATTCTACTAAAACTAACAAAATATGCATCATTATCATCAATGGTAGCCGCAACAGTATCTATCTTCATCGCTTATTTTGTTACTCAGGATTTCGTACTAACATTCTACTTTGTTCTGATTGATGTATTAATCTTCTATCGTCATCGTGAAAATATAAAACGCTTATTAAACGGTACTGAACGCAAAGTTACATGGATATAAAAAAAGGACATTGTCCTTTTTTATTTGTACTGCTCCATTGATTTCATGATTTGTTTGATTTGTACTTCAGACGGTTTGCGTCCCATCTGCATATACATTGCACGAATCATTTTTTCATTGATTGGTGGGTTTTCTTTAAGTTGTTTCATGAATGATCTACGAGTAAAGTAGAACCCTAAGCCACCACCAATTAATATACCGAAAATTAAACTTAAGATTGACGATAGAAATTCCATAACCGAACCTTCCTTGCTTGTTTACTTACTGCTATAGTGTACCTTGTTTTTAAATATTATTCAATAAAAAAAGGAGAGTATTTAACTCTCCCAACAAACACCTAGTCGATTCACATGGCGTGTAAATCGAGTGGCCATTCACCTCCCATCCATAAAATAGAATATCAGAATAAAATATTTTGCATACTATTGTGGACATTTATTTTAAAAACGTATAAACGAACCTATTTTAATAAAATGTTTAACTATTCTAAAATGAAATTTAAAAGCTTTTGTAGATGAGATTTACTTTTAATCTTTGGATAAACCTGTTTAAGGATTAATTCATTAATCGTCCTTGGATATGGTTCATATTTAATTAAGTACAATAAGCGATTAATATCTTGACTCATCTCAAGTGAACTGTGTTTTAAATAACTAAATATATACGATTCAAATATTGTTTCTTCATGATAATCCTTCATAACAATCTTATGTGCTAAATTCATATACATTAAGTTATTGAATATTTTAGAGTTATGATGATATTTATTTTCAAACATATGCTTTAACGGGACAATCGTTTTCTTTAAAAATCCTGAATCTTCAATTAATTGTCGATTACGATAAAATGTTCTAAAAACATTATTTGGACGATGATTAAACAAATCATCAAATACGCACAATAACTCATGTGAGTTGTATTCGTCTTTGATTAATTTACTGATTAGATCATGTTTAGACCAGAGTTCTGGATTAAAATAAACCGAAAACACAAAATAAAATATCAAAATATCTTGAATTCCTTGATGATAAATCTTGAACTTCTGATAGTATTCATCAAATTCATCTTTCTGCATTAGTTTAAAACTTTCAATCCATTCGATAAATTTAACTAGTAATTTAGAATCTTCGTCCCACAAAAAATTACCCTTAATCTTAGTGTTTGTATCTCTTAAAATTTTATTTAAATAATAGGTAGAGAGTTTATTATTCTTGAATATATATGTATGAAATGTATGAATTGTTGAATCAATCAATCTTTGATCCATCTCAGAAATTCTATACTTTTTGTCAAATCGTCTTAAGAAGAATTTTATAAGTGTCGTTTCATAAACAACTTTCCCATTTTCAATTCTTGATAAAGTTGGTCGCGAACAAATAGCTTCACCAGGCACAAAATCCATAAATATTTCATCTTCGTTTAATAAAATAAATCGTTCCTGACGATATTTAGTATCATTATTATTTTCAAAACGTCTTTTTCTTTCATATCGTATCCAATAACCTATTCTTGAATGTATTTTAGTTATAATACTTTTATTCATAGTGATTTTAGTGGCCCAACCTTATTGAAAATGAACAAAAACAAATTAAAACCCGAGTTAACGGGTTTAATTAATGTCCCAAAAGGTGATATATTCCCTGAGAGTCAGGTGGGTAACATGTGCATATTCTTAGGATTCCTAGCAATGCTTGGCTTTCACACAAATAAGCAACTTCCGTTTCCCTTATATCGAAGTGTCGGAAATAACGTTGTCCTTTTGGGTAATTAAATTATATCATATTTTACTTCTTATCAATCAAAATGTGCAATTCATTTAATTGTTTTTCATCTACTGGACTTGGTGCATTTGTTAATGGGCAACGTGCAGACGCATTCTTAGGGAACGCAATTACTTCTCTAAGTGAATCTGATTCCGTTAATACCATCGCAAAACGGTCTAATCCAAACGCAATACCACCATGTGGAGGCGTTCCATATTTAAACGCATCGACGAAGAAACCAAAACGTTCATCAATTTGTTGGTCAGTGAAACCAATCATTTCAAACATCGCTTTTTGCATATCTTGATCATAAATTCTAAGTGATCCACCTGCTATTTCATACCCATTTAGAACTAAGTCATATGCATGAGCCATAATCTCGGCAGGATTTTCTTTTAGATATTTAATATCATTTGTCTTTGGACGCGTAAACGGATGATGTTTAGCTAAATACTTTTGACTATCTTCATCAAATTCAAACATTGGGAAATCAACAACCCATAAATATGAGAAATCTGATTTACTGGTTAAGTTAAGTTTATCGCGTAGAGCTAATCGTACAGAACCTAAAGCATTAGCCGCTCTTTCCCAATGATCTGCAGTTATTAATACCAAGTCATTTTCTTTTAAACTCAAGACTTTGATCAACTCTAAAACTTCAGTTTCACTAAAGAATTTAGCAGCTGGTCCATCTAATACTCCATTAACAAACTTCAATACAACCAAACCTTTTGCGCCATTCTTCTTAGCCACATCAGTGAGTGCATCTGTTTCCTTACGAGTGAAATGTGCTCCATTCTCAAGTACGATTCCTTTTATTGAACCATCTTTAAATTCTAATGCTGACTTAAATACTTGAAACTCAGATTGTACAAAGACAGATTTTAATTCATTGAGTTTTAACCCAAAACGATTATCCGGTTTATCACTTCCATAGAAATCCATCGCATCTTGATATCTTAGTTTCAAGAATGGTGTTTGAACATCTAAATCTAACACTTTCTTCATGACATCTTTTGTCATAGATTCAATGATTTCATGAAATTCATTTTCATCTAAAAACGATGTTTCAATATCAATTTGTGTAAAGTCTAATTGTCTATCAGCACGTAAATCTTCATCTCTAAAACAACGAGCAACTTGATAATAGCGTTCAAAACCAGCTACCATAAGCAATTGTTTAAAGATTTGTGGCGATTGTGCAAGTGCATAGAATTCTCCTTCATGAACACGTGAAGGTACTAAATACTCACGCGATCCTTCAGGTGTCGATTTCGTTAACATTGGTGTTTCTACATCGATAAACCCATTATCGTCTAAAAAATTACGCATTGTTCGTACAATTTTCGCTCTTTGAATGAGTTTCTTTTGCATAACTGGACGACGTAAATCTAGATAGCGATATTTTAAACGTGTATCTTCCAAAGCGTCCGTTTCATCTTGAATAATCATAGGTGTTAGTTCAGCTTGATTAATTACGATAAATGAAAGTACCTTTACTTCTATTTCGCCTGTACTTAATTTAGGATTCGCATCTTTTCTAAGAATTACTTCACCTTTAATCTCAAGTATATATTCATTTCTAATATCTTTGATACTTTCGCTTAATGATTCATCAAATACACATTGAGTAATTCCTTCTCTATCTCTTAAATCAATAAATACAATTGATCCAAAATTACGTCGTTTACTAACCCAACCTACAAGAGTTACAGATTGATTTAAATTTTTTGGTGATAATTCACCACAATGGTGCGTTCTATTCATGTTCTCCTCCATGATCGTGATCACATACATGATCTTCATTTAACCAATGATCTAATTGGTGTAATATTTCGTTTTCTGATACTGTAACTTGTTCCTGTGTATCGATGCGTTTCAAGACAACTTGACCTTTTGACATTTCATCTTTACCTAATAGAATTACGATTTTAGCGTGTTTACGATCAACACTCTTAAATTGTGATTTGAATGATTTACGATAATAATCGTATTCAGCTTTATAACCATTTAAACGTAAATAATTACTTAAATGATACGCATAATCCAACGCTTCATCATCCAATGTAATACAGAATACATCTAAACCATTATCCTCTGCTAAATCGATTCCTTCCGCATTTAGTGCGACAAGTAATCGTTCAATTCCCATCCCAAAACCAATTCCACTCATTTCTGGACCACCAAAATCAGACACTAATGTATCATATCGTCCTCCACCAAATACGGTAGCCTGTGATCCCATATCCTTATTAACACTTACAACTTCAAATACAGTATGTGTGTAGTAATCCAAACCACGAACTAATCGATCAGATACTTCAACTTCAACTCCACTATCCTTTAAGATACGAATTAGGTCTTCAAAGTATTGTTTAGATTCGTCATTCAAATAATCTCTTAGTTTAGGTGCACTTAACAAAGAAGGATGTTGAGCATCTACCTTACAATCTAATATACGCAAAGGATTTTGTTCATAACGTCTTTGACAGTCCTCACATAATGTATGTAAATCAGGTTTGAAATGTTCTTTTAATGCTGTTTTATATGCTTGTCTGCTCTCTTGATCTCCTAATGTATTAACAAGTACTTTAAGATCATTTAATCCCAAAGTACGTACGAATGTTAACCCTAATCCAATTACTTCTGCGTCAATATAAGGTGTTTTATCACCTAATATTTCAACTCCAAATTGGTGATGAATACGCATACGACCTTTTTGAGGACGTTCATATCTAAAACATGGACTGACATAGTAGTATTTAAACGGCATATCTGGTTGAGTATACATTTTATTCTCAACAAATGATCTAATTAGTCCTGCTGTCCCTTCAGGTTTCAAACTTAAAGAACGATCACCACGATCTTGAAATGTATACATTTCTTTATTAATGACATCACTTGAATCATTCCCACGTGCAAACACTTCAGTGTGTTCAAATTCTGGTGTACGTATTTCTTCAAAGCTATACACATTCATCATTTCTTTAATCAAAGCTTCAATTTTATGCCATTGTCTTACTTCTTTACCAAACACATCTTGTGTTCCTCTTGGAACTTGGAACTTACTCATACAGTTTCCTCCTTTAAATAAAAAAAGCCTCCTAGATAAGGACGCTTTCACGTGGTACCACCTTAATTTGTATCGAAATACACACTCAACTGGATAACGGCAGCCCGTCTAACCCTACTCTATTCAGGTTAGCTTCTCCTAGGTGTCAATTTATACCCTCAAATAGAACTTTCACCAAATCGTTCTTCTCTATAAAATGAAGCATATAAACTTCCTATTCATTGAATTTATTAAATCTTATCACAAAACATTCTACAGAACAACTATGTTTGTGAACGATGAACTTCAAAAACATTCTCAATTTTCTTAAGATTCGCTATCACTGTTTGAAGATGACTTGCATCACTTACTACTACACTTAAGTACGTTGAAGCAGTTATTTTATCTTCATTTACAGTAGAATTAACCGCTACAATTCCAGCTTTACATTGGCTTATAATCGTCACAATATCTGAAATCAAGAATGAGCGATCTTGTGCAAGTATATAAAGCTTTACTTCATACTTACCTTCTTTACGATCCTCATCCCACTCAACAGTAATTAATCGTTTTGTTTCATTCTTAACATTTATACAATCTGTTCGATGTACCTTAACGCCTTGTCCTTTAGTAATAAATCCAACAATCGGATCCCCTGGAACAGGTGAACAACATCCAGCTAAACTTATCATCATTGAATCAACACCAGAAACACGAATACCTGATTTTGATATTGTTTTCTTAGCTTGAGAACTCTTAAACATTCTTTCCAAACTAAAATTATCTAAGATACCTCGTTTTTGTTGAATATTTAACTTTTCAAAAATAGCTGGTAAAGCGAGTGATTTAACCGCAATCGCATAATAGAAATCATTAACGTTATTAATCGCAAAATTCTGGAAAATACTTTCTAATCGTTTACTTCCGATTAGTTCTTTATCATCAATATCGCGACGTTTACATTCTTCTCTAAATAGATGTTCACCTTTTTCAATTGTTTCAGATCGATCATCCATTTCTTTCTTCTGTAAGAAATTTCTTATTTTCGATTTCGCATGAGCTGTTTTAACAATCTTCAACCAATCCTCTGAAGGACCATTTGATTGTTTAGATGTACGTATACTAACGACATCGCCTGTTTTTAAAGGTGTATTTAAAGGAACCAATACATTATTTACGATTGCCCCAACAGTTGAATGTCCTATTTCAGTATGAATACGATAGGCAAAATCAAGTGGTGTAGCGCCATTCGGTAAATCAATTACTCTTCCCTTAGGAGACATAACATAAACATTTGCTTCAAATACATCATGCGTAAGAATATCCATGTATTCATCCGCATCTTTACTCTCTTGTGTTAATGTACCAAAATCCTTAAACCAAGACAAACGCTCTTCAATTTCTTTTTGAGCTCTTTCTTGATTGTATTTATTTCCTTCTTTATACCGCCAATGCGCCGCAACCCCTTTTTCCGCTATCGCATCCATCTCTTCAGTACGAATCTGTACTTCATAGATACTACCTTCTTCACCAACAATCGTTGTGTGTAAAGATTGATACATATTCATCTTAGGCATCGCAATATAGTCTTTTAATCTTCCAGGAATTGGACGATATTTAGCATGTATATATCCCAACACTTCATAACAACTCACATCATCCATCGTGACGATACGAATCGCATGTAAATCAAGGATTTCATCGAAACGCTTATTCTTGGTTGTCATTTTTTTATAAATGCTATATAAGTGTTTTGAACGTCCAAAAATTCTGAATTTCAAACCATTCTTGGTTAATAATTCAGTCATATCTTTTATCATTGTCACAACTTGACGATCACGTTCTGCTTTACGTGTTTCAACTAAATGGGCAATTTCATAATACTTATCTGGATATAAATAATAGAAGCTTAAATCTTCTAATTCATTTTTTATTTCACTAATCCCCAAACGATGTGCAATTGGAGCATATACATCTAATGTCTCTGCCGCAATCTTCTTTTGTTTAAGTTCAGGCATAAATTGCAAAGTACGCATATTATGTAAACGATCGACTAATTTAATTAAAATTACACGAATATCTTTCGCCATCGCGATAAATATTTTACGATGGTTAACCGCCATATATTCTTTTTCATCTTTGAATTCAATATTACCTATCTTAGTAACACTCTCAACAAGGATTGTAATTTCTTCATCAAATTCACGAATCATTTCTTCTCTTGGCACTGCACAATCTTCAATAACATCATGTAATAAACCGGCAGCGATTGCTTTTGGGCCAAGTTTAAGATCTGCAAGTATATATGCAACATTCAATAAATGAATGATGTATGGTTCACCACTCTTACGAAATTGTGTTTTATGTTTCTCTTCCGCATACTTAAAAGCCTTAAATATTAAATCTAAGGATTCTTGATCTGGATAATATGTTCTTACCAAATCGAGTATTGCTTGTATCGTAATTTCTTGGTTTTTTCCTTGCATATATTTCTTCTTTTAAAAATCGAAGACAAGTCTTCGATTAATCATAATTTACAAGTGTGAATATAGGGTAATTCTTTAGAACATCACGACCTTTTAAAGCGTTAAGTTCAATTAAGAATGCGCAACCTACGACGTCTCCGCCAAGTTGTTCAACTAAGCGAATAGTTGCCTCTACCGTTCCACCAGTAGCTAATAAGTCATCGACAATTAAGACTCTTTGACCTTTTTTAATACTGTCTTTATGCACATGTAATTCATTTTTACCATATTCTAAAGCGTAACTAAAACTCACAGTCTCTCTTGGTAATTTACCTGGTTTACGTACTGGAACAAATCCAATGTTTAATTCAAACGCAACTGGACAACCAAAAATGAAACCACGAGATTCAGGACCAACGATGATTTCCGCATTAACTTCACGTGCAAATTGAACAATTTCTTGTGTTGCTTGATGAAATGCTTCACCATCCCCCATCAATGGAGTAATATCTCTAAATAGAATCCCTTCAATCGGAAAATCTTGAATATCTGCTATAAATTTTTTATAATCCATAACTATCTCCTATAACAGGTTTATTATAACAAAATATACTTAAATTACAAGGAAGTCTCAATTGTATATGTCTTACTCAAAGCTTTCAATTAATATTTTCAGTTTAGTTTGATTTCTAAAATTATCGACTGAAACACGACCAATAATACTATTAAAATTTGAACGAACTAAACGTTCATCCAGTGTACTTTGGAAATAAACTGCACTAATTGTTCGATTAAATAAGGATAAATCAAAACTAATTCCACCACGAATTATTCGATTTGATAAGATACTTATTTCATTGAATCTGAATGAAGGTATTTCAAATCCTTGACCAAATGGTCTATATTTATACAATTCTACAAACGATTCAATATTAAACCAATTTTCTTCCATTTCTATATCATTAGATTCAACATCGTGTCGATTAAGAACTTCAGTATTCGCAAACATTTTTTGTTTAAATGTTTCAATATTACTAATATCAAGTTCAAGACCTGCTGCTTGTGCGTGCCCTCCAAAGCGATTCAATAAATCACTTACTGGTTCAACGAGTTCCTTAAGGTTTATTGCGCCATATGAACGAGCACTTCCTTTTAAACGATTTCCTTCTTGATTAAGTACAAATACAGGACGTTTTAATTCATTTGCTAATCTACCTGCAGTAATTCCAACAATTCCTTCATGAAACATTGGATCATACAGTACTTGTACTGGTTCATCCGTAATTAATTCGAGTGCTCGAATATACATTTTTTGATTTATCTCTTTACGTAATTCATTGATACGTATAATTTCTTTAGAAAATATATCAATAGATTGATGATCTTCTGAACATAAATACTCAACTACTTTATTTACATTTATTTTATCTGCTAATCGACCAATCGCATTCAATTTAGGAACTAATTGAAATGCTATATCTGTTTCAGTTATATTTTCATTAGAATTCAGTAAACTCATAAAAACCTGCCTCTGGTTCGTATTTATTTCTTTTAATCCTCTGATTACTAAACTTCGATTAAACCCCCATAAAGGCATTAAATCAGCGATTGTAGCGATTCCAGCTAAACTTACAAGGAATGAATCATAACCAATTAAACGCTCCGCAAGATTATACGCTAATCCGCTTCCACACATATCTTTATAGTGATCATCCAACAGATTAGGGTGAACTAAACAATCACACAAAACATCACCTTCATAACTATGATGATCAAGAATAAGTGCTTGTGCATTTCCCTCTCTAATCTTCATCAATGAACTTGTTGCACTAACACCATTATCAACTAATATGAAAAGTTCATAACCTTTATTAAGAGCTAAATCAACTGTATTATCATTTAATCCATAACCTTCTGAAAAACGATTGGGAATATAATATCCAACATTCGCATTTAATTTCTTTAACATATAATACAAAATAGATGTCGAACAAATCCCATCCGCATCATAATCACCACAAACAATAATTTTTTTATTTAACTTAATCGCATCTAAAACAATCTTTTCAGCTTGCATAAATAATCTATGATCAGAAATCTTAAATTCTATTGGATTCATCAATTGTTCAATTTGATTTTTATCCAATTTATTGAAATCTATAACTTTACTTATCAGTGTATTTTCATTTAACATACGTTAAGTTTAGCATAAAAAAAAGAGTAGATTTCTACTCTTAATCATTAATTCCTAAAATTACCATTTCTTCAGGTTCATTCTTGTTTCTCTTAGGTTTTACCTTAACCGCTTTTGGTTTACGATTAATTCTTACCCAATACCAGAATTGAGCCGCAATAAAGATTGATGAATATGCACCAGCAATTAAACCAATCAACATCGCAAAGTTAAAGTTAAAGATTGCTTGTGAACCTAAGCTAATTAAGAAAACGATTGGAATAAGTGTTGTGATTGTATTATATAAAGAACGTTGAACTGTAGCTTGTAGCGATTCGTTTACAATCTTACGATATGCAGCATTTGAAATATGATTTGAACCAAACGCATTGACATTCTCACGAATTCTATCAAAGATAACAATGGAGTCATCGACAGAGTAACCAATAATCGCCAATAATACCGCAATTAACTCAATGTTAAACTCTAATCTGAATACTGCAAATACAGCAAACACAATGAATACATCATGTACAAGTGCAAGAATTGTAGAGAAAGCATAGTCAAATTCGAAACGAACAGTTATGAATAATAGGATGAATACCCATGCTAATAACGATAGAATTAAAGCATTACGAATTAATTCATTTCCAACAACTGGAGATACTACACTATCATTCATTTCTAGTCCATACTTTGTCGCAATAGTTGATCCAATTGAATCAATCTCAGTTCGATCTAATATCTCACCTGTCGTAACATACGCAACTTTATCACCTGATAATTGAACTTTGAATTGAGTTAATCCTAACTCATTTAAATCATTAATTAGAACTTCTTCAACGATCGGTTCAACTGAATTAATTGTTAATTTTGATCCAGAAGTAAAGTCGATACCTAGATTAAGGAAACCATTACCTTGAGCAAAATTAATAACTCCAAAAATTAAACCAATTGTTAGGATAGAAATACTTCCTAAAATAAATCCTTTTGATATTTTAATGAAATCGACCCCTACAAATAAACCAAAGTAACGTTGTTCTTCACCTTTGTTTACATCAGGAACATCTTTATTCTTAACACCAAAATATGTTTTTTTGTTATCGAACTTACCTGATTTAACAAGTAAACCTAATAGGAACTTAACAAAGAACACATTTAACATTAGTGTAGAGAAAATTGTGACCATTAACATCGTCGCAAATCCCTTAACAGCACCTGTACCATATAAATACATCAAGAATGCCGCAATAAATGTAGTAAACTGTGAATCGAAGATTGTACGCCAAGCTAAATGGTGGCCTTCATCAAACGATGTTCTTAATGAGCGTCCCATTAATAATTCATCTTTAATA
>DASSDQ010000115.1:0-9256 GCA_035697025.1 Erysipelotrichaceae bacterium
TTAGCGGTTTATCAAAAGAGTTATTATGGTATACGATTAGATCTAAATACAGGATTATATGTCATGAGCGTTATTAAGGGTAGTCCTGCAGAGCTTTCTGGTATAAAAGAAGGCGATGTAATTACTGCGTTTGATAATACAAACATTACGAGTTTTAAAGAATTTAGAAAATTACTCTATACTAAAAATGTTGGGGATGTTGTGTCTATCAGCTATGAAAGAGATGGCAAGAGCACAACAGTGAATGTTGTTCTTCAATGATAAAGATTGTATGTGTTGGTAAGTTAAAAGAGAAGGCGATTATCTCCTTAGTGGATGATTATTTAAAGCGTATTTTACCCTATAGTAAAATAAGCATAGATGAATTGAAAGATTATCCAAATTATGATGATGAAGCAAGTAATAAATTAAGTATTGAAAAAGAATCGAAATCAATTTTAGATAAGATAACGAATGATGACTTTGTGATTTTATTGGACTTAAGAGGTAAGTATTATACTTCCGTTGAGATAAGTCAGATAATTGATCAAGCAAGTGTATATGGTTCAAAGAATATTGTGTTTGTGATCGGTGGTTCACTTGGTGTTGATGAAACAGTCGTACAAAGAGCAAATTCAGTCTGGAAACTGTCAAATAATACATTTCCACATGGTTTAGTGCGTGTATTGGTCTTAGAACAAATTTATCGTTCATATCGTATTTTGAATAATCAAGCGTATCATAAGTAAGAAAACGCTTACAGCTATTAATTAAAGGACTTTTTTTGAAAGCCCTTTTTTGTTGTATTTAATGAATTTATAAGCTAAAATAGAAACAACAAGTAGGAGGGTATTTGTGTGAAGCAAATTAATGTTTTAGTAATTGATCCAGTAGGATTGCATGCACGTCCAGCAACAGTAGCTGTAAGTGCAGCTAGCCGTTTCAAATGTGAAGTCAAGGTTGCGTTTAAAGGTCGTTCAGTGAATATGAAATCTATTATGGGCGTTATGTCATTGGGTATTCCTACTCAATCAGAAGTCATGATTTCTTGTGAAGGTGAAGACGAAGAAGAAGCAATCAAGACGATCGAAGATGTACTAAGAACTCAAAAGGTCATTCAATAAATAGAATGTCATAAAATGAAGATGATCTCATCTTCTTTTTATTATAAGGTGAACATGGAAACAACAATTCAACATTGGAAGAATCATCCTAATTTAGATCCTAAGCTTAAAGAAGAATTAAATCGATTAAGTGAAGTAGAGTTAAAAGATGCATTTTATACGAATCTTGAATTTGGGACTGCTGGTATGCGTGGCTTATTAGGGGTTGGGTGTAATCGTTTAAACATACACACAATTCGTAAAGCGAATGTCGCATTTGCACGTTATTTAAGTCAATATCCAAATGTATTTAATACAGGGGTTGCGATTGCCTATGATAATCGTTATATGTCTTATGAGTTCGCGGTTGAATCTGCGAACGTTTTAGCAAGTTTTAATATTCCTTCCTATGTCTTTACATCACTTAGACCTACACCTGAACTATCGTATGCAGTACGTGAATTAGGGTGTGAAGGTGGTATCGTAATTACCGCATCTCATAATCCAAAAGAGTATAACGGATATAAAGTTTATGATAATAAAGGTTGTCAGTTAATTCCTGAACTTATTGATCAAGTTATAACTGAAATTAATAATATTAAAGATGAACTTGCGATTGAAGTTCATTTAAGTGATGAGCAAACTAAATTAGTACACTGGATTGATAAAGAAATCGATGATAAGTATATTGCACGAGTGATTGAAATCGAGAATCGTCCTGAAATGGATAAATCAAATATTAGTTTAGTCTTTACTCCACAACATGGCACAGCTTTAATGCCAGTTACTGAAGTATTTAATAAAACGGGTTATCCTTATATACTCGTCGATGAACAATGTACCTTTGATCCAGAATTTCCTAATACTAAATCACCGAATCCTGAAGAAAAAGTTGCGTATGAGAAAGCAATTGAGCTAGCTCGTAAAGTAAATGCGGATGGAGTATTGAGTACAGATCCGGATGCGGATCGTGTTGGGATTGTGGTTAAACATAATAATGAATATGTTTTATTAACAGGGAATCAAACAGGATCTATATTAATTGAGTACTTGTTAAAAACGAAGAAGCAGTTAAATACATTACCTGTAAATCCAGTTATCTTTAATACGGTGGTGACATCTGATTTAGGTGAGAAGGTCGCAAACTCATATGGAGTTGAAGTTGAAAAGACATTAACGGGATTTAAATTTATTGGGGAAAAGATTGCGAAGTATGAAGTTACGCATGAAAAGAACTTTGTGTTTGGTTATGAAGAGAGTTATGGTTATTTAGTTGAACCATTTGTTCGGGATAAAGATGCGATTCAAGCATGTTTATTAATTGCGGAATGTATCAGCTACTATAAACATGAAGGATTAACATTGGTTGATGTATTAAATGATTTATATAAACGTTTTGGTTATCATCATGAAGATCAAGTTTCATTAACGCTAAAAGGTAGTGATGGATCGGCTAAAATTAAAGCGATATTAAATCATTTTAGAAATAATGTGATTGAAGAGTTTGCGGGAATTAAAGTTGTAGGTAAAGAAGATTATTTACTTAAACAAAAGACGAAGAACAATGTCATAAGTCCTTTGGATTTCCCTGCTTCAGATGTCATAAAGTATTACTTGGAAGATGGAACTTGGTTGGCGATTCGTCCATCAGGAACTGAACCAAAGTGTAAGTTCTATTTCTGTGTCTTAGGAAATAGTGAAGAAGAAGTTAAAGTGAAGTTTAATTCAATTAATCAAGCATTAAAGACACACCTTGAATAAACAAGGATTAGGGGGTCCGTATGTATAAACAAAAAATTGTGGAATCTTTTCATCAAGGACATTGTTTAGACGCACACAAAGTATTTGGTGCTCATTTTGATTATGATAATGCGCCGGGGGTTCGATTCACAGTATATGCACCTCATGCAAGAAGAGTTCAATTACTGGGTTCATTTAATTATTGGAGCCAACCTGTTGAACTTAATCGACTTGAAGATGGTTCATGGACAGTCTTTGTGCCTGATGTGGCTGAATGGACAATGTATAAATATCGTATTGAACAAGCGAATGGTGAATGGGTTGAAAAGAGTGACCCATATGCCTTTGCGTCAGAACTTAGACCAAAGAGTGCTAATTTAGTCGTTAATTTACATAACTTCCCATGGCGTGATGCGATGTGGGTCAATCGTAGAGAAAAAGGGTTTGATAAGCCAATTAATATCTATGAGTTACATCTTGGAAGTTGGATGAAACGTGATGCACATGAATGGTTTAATTATGAAGAAATTGCACATAAATTAATCCCTTATATCAAAGAAATGGGATATACCCATATTGAGATAATGCCATTAACAGAATATCCTTTTGATGGTTCATGGGGGTATCAAGCTCATGGGTATTTCTCACTTACCAGTCGTTATGGTACACCTAAACAATTCATGACATTTGTGGATGAATGTCACTTAAATGAAATTGGAGTAATCCTAGATTTCGTGCCTGTTCATTTTGTGAAGGATGCGTATGGATTACGTCAATTTGATGGCTCACCACTTTATGAATATCCAAATTCAACTGATGCGAATAGTCAATGGGATACCTTGAACTTTGACTTATGGAAAGAAGAAGTTCGTAGTTTCTTAATGTCTTCCGCAAGTTTCTGGGTTGAAATGTATCATGTGGATGGATTAAGAATTGATGCGGTTTCGAATATCATCTATTGGCATGGAAATAAGAATAATGGATCCAATGATGGCGCAACTGCGTTTGTCCGAAGACTCAATTACTATCTCAATGTTCGCTATCCTGGCATTACAATGATGGCAGAAGATTCATCAGATTTCCCTAAAGTAACGCATCCTACAACAGAAATGGGGTTAGGATTTGATTATAAATGGGATTTAGGTTGGATGAATGATACGTTAAAATATTACAGTTTAGATCCAATATATCGTCAATTTCATCATCACCAATTAACGTTCTCAATGGCATATTTCTATTCAGAGAACTTCATATTACCTCTATCGCATGATGAAGTTGTGCATGGTAAAGGTACGATTGTGAATAAGATGTGGGGCGAATATAAACAGAAATTCGCACAAGCACGTAACTTATATGCGTATATGTATGCTCATCCTGGTAAGAAGTTAAACTTCATGGGAAATGAAATTGCGCATTTTAGAGAATTTGATGAGAATGTAGAACAAGATTGGTTCTTGTTAGGTTATTATTCACATAATGCGTTTAATCGATATGTTCGTGATCTTTCACATGTGTATAAATATCATAGTGCTTTAAGTCATCTTGATTATAAGCATCATGGATTCAAATGGATTGATGCGGATAATGCGTCGCAATCGATTTATTCGTTCTATCGTGAAGATCAACAATCTGTTATTATCTGTATTTTCAATATGACACCAACTTCGTATGAATCATATCGCTTTGGAGTTCCATATGCGGGGGTTTATACTGAGGTATTAAATACCGAAAAGGATATTTATGATGGATGTAATATGTGTAATTATTTCCCGGTAAATAGTGAGCCGATTGAATCGCATCGATTTGACCATAGTATTTTAGTCAGAATTGCGCCATTTGCGGGAATTTACCTCGAATATAAAAAATAATGACCAATTACTTCATTAGTGATATTATGTTAAAGGGTATTTAGGAGGCTAGGATGTTTAAAGATAAATTTGAATTCAAACGCGACTTTACACAACGCGTTGTGGAATTATATGGACGTTCAGTTGAGCAATCACATCGTACAGAACGTTATATTGTTTTAGGTGAAATGGTTAGAGACTATGCGTCGATACATTGGAAACATAGTAAAGAAACCATTGCACAACTTGAAGCGAAACAAATGTTTTATTTCTCAATGGAGTTTTTAATTGGACGTCTTATGACAAACAACTTGATGAATCTAGGGATTTATGAAGTAGTCAGAGATGGTTTGAAAGAACTAGACATTGATATCAATGAGTTAGAAGACTTAGAATCCGATGCTGGTTTAGGCAACGGTGGTTTAGGTCGTTTAGCTGCGTGTTTCTTAGATTCACTTGCGTCAAAATCATTACCAGGTCATGGTAACTGTATTCGATATGAATATGGTTTGTTTAGACAAAAGATTGTGGATGGGGCTCAAATTGAAGTTCCGGATCAATGGTTAAGACTTGGAAATGTTTGGGAAGTACGCAAACCTAAACATGCGGTTGATGTTAAGTTTTGGGGTCGCATTGAAATGGGCAAGACCGATGATGGAAGAATTATCTTCAATCAAGTCGATTGCGAACATGTACTAGCGGTTCCGTATGATATGCCAGTTGTAGGCAAATCAACAGATACTACCAACACTTTACGTTTATGGAGTGCTGAGGCGAGTGATATTTTACCTGCCAATAAGGACTTTAGACAATATATTACTGAAGTACGTGAAATCTGTCAGAACGTCTATCCAGATGATTCAACAGAACATGGTCGTTACTTACGTCTTAAGCAACAATACTTCTTTGTGTCCGCAGGTATTATTTCATATTTAAAAGCACATTTAAGAGTATATCCAAGTTTAGATAATCTCCAAGATAAAGTTGTGTTCCAATTAAATGATACACATCCAGTTTTAGCGATTCCTGAACTTATGCGTTTACTCATGGATGAGTATGGATATAACTGGGATAATGCATGGGCAATTGTCACAAAGTGTGTCGCATATACCAATCATACTGTAATGGCAGAAGCACTTGAAAAATGGCCAGTTCATTTTGTACAACTCTTATTGCCAAGAATATATATGATTATTGAAGAAATCAATCGTCGTTTTGTGGAAAACGTGAAAGCACAGTTCCCATATGAAGAAGATTTAGTTAAACGTGTATCCATTATCAAAGATGGACAAATCCATATGGCTAATTTGGCTATCGTCGCAAGTATGTCTGTTAATGGAGTTGCGAAATTACATACTGAAATCTTGATTAATGATGTCATGAAAGATTTCTATCGTATCTTTAGTACTAAATTTAACAATAAGACCAATGGAATTACACATCGTAGATGGTTAGTCTATTCCAATCCTCAATTAAGAGAATTATTGGATAAGACAATCGGGGATGATTATGTCTATCAACCTGAACATCTTATTAACTTAATGCCTCATGTTAAGAAAAAGAAACTTCAAAAAGAATTCTTGAAAGTTAAATTAGAACGTAAAGAAATCTTAGCGAAATACATTAAAGAAGTAACAGGCGTCGAATTAGACACGAACTCTATCTTCGATGTACAAGCTAAACGACTTCATGCGTATAAACGTCAATTATTAAATGTAATGCATATTATTTATCTCTATCAGAAGTTAAAATCAGATCCTAACTTCACCATGGTTCCACGTAGCTTTATCTTTGCGGCAAAAGCTGCGCCTGCGTACTACTTTGCGAAGAAAGTTATAAAACTAATTCATTCTGTAGGGGATAAGATTAATAACGATCCATATGTATCTAAGTTTATGAAAGTTGTCTTCATACCAAACTACAATGTATCCATTGCCGAAATCTTAATGAATGCGGCAGATGTGTCTGAACAAATCTCTACAGCTGGTAAAGAAGCGTCAGGAACAGGAAATATGAAGTTTATGATGAATGGCGCAATCACTCTTGGAACATTGGATGGAGCGAATGTCGAAATTCATGAACATGTTGGGGAAGAATATGATGTTATATTCGGACTTAAAGTCGATGAAATTGAAGCGCTTAAAGCTAAAGGATATGATGCATGGGCATATGTTAATGCGGATCCTGAGTTAAAAGCAGTTGTGAACTCATTTATGGATGGTACATTCAGTCAAAGTATTGATGAATTCAAAACCATTCACGATGAACTAATGTTTAGAAATGATGAGTATTTCTTACTTGCGGACTTTAGAGAATATGTTGCTGCACAAGAAGAAGTAGCGCGTCGTTATACTGATAAAGAATACTGGGCTAGAATGTGTTTAGTGAATATTGCACAATCCGGTTTCTTCTCATCGGATCGTACGATTCAAGAATATGCGGATGAGATTTGGAAAATTAAACCAATTAACGACTAGGTAGCGATTCGCTACCTGTCTTTATTAGAGAGGACTTTTATGTCAATCATTCTTACGATTTTAGTATTAATGGCATTTCAATTTACAACAACGATGACCATGTCATTTATCTTATCTGTTTCACCTGCATTAGCGGATTATTTTAAGATTTCAATTACCCTTGTTCCATATCTCAATATTGGATTCATTGCGTCTGGTATGTTAGTCCCTTTGTTTGGTTATTTTGCGGATCAAAAAGGTTTAAAGAATATGTTAGTGTTAGGGACATTTATATTTAGTATTGGCGCTCTACTTACTTCATTTGCGACAACACCTGCTGTCTATTTTATTACTCGACTCATTATTGGGATTGGGCATAACGTATTCTTTGCGTTAGTTGCGGTTTATTATGCACGACTTGTCGAACCTAAGATTCTTGTAAAAGTATCAGGTTACTTTAAACTTGCGTTTGCGTTAGGAATCTTCGCAGCCCCAATCGTCGGAGCTATCACAGTAAAGTACTTTAGTTTCCAACTATTCTATCTGTTCTCATTTGGATTATCATTAATCTTCGCAATACTTATTACGCGTATTCCTGTTGTAAAGAATACACATTTAGTTCCAGTAACACTCAATGATTTTAAGTCATTATTTAAGATACGTTTCGTAAAATGGTTATTAATTGGGACATTCTTTTTAGCCATCGCTCCTAACACCATCTTTAGTTTTCTAAGCATCTATTTGAATTCGATTGGTGAATCACAAGAATCAATCTCATTTATCTATACCATTATTGGCTTAGGAACGGTTGGGTCTGGGTTTGTGATAATCTTCTTAGGTCATAAATATGCGTTTAGAGATTTATTGAAATATGGTATTATCGGGATTATTTGTGTTGTGCCAATGATATTCTCACTTCAATCATGGGTAATACTACCAGCTAGCTTTGTGTTCGCTTTATCGTTTGACTTAGTATTAGGTGTTCTTTATCCTGTCGCATCATCACTTCCTGTTAAGAACAGTGCGAGTTTAACTGCACTCCTTAGTTTAACTATGTCTGTCACTTCGCTTGTGATTAGTTTTATCAATCCAATTCTTTATCAAGCGTATGGATTTAGACTATTATTGGGTATCGTATTTATTGCGAGTATTCTATCGTTCTTCGCAATTCAAAAAACATTTAGATTAGTTGATGAACATAAATTGTCAGATTCAATAAATTAGGTATAATAAAGTCATGCGTAAAATAAATCGGTTTGAAGCACATCTAGATGATTATGGAATTATCACGGCGTATCTATCCAAAGAATTTTATCAAGGTAGAAGTGATGCCTTTTATGTACGGGATGAAATGGGTCAATTAGCGAAGTGTTCAATCTATAATTATGAGCATAGCGGAAATGATTATTATAAATATACCCTTGGATGTGATACATCACTTGTGATCGGGAATAAATATGATGTACTAGAGGAACATGGTTTAACCGTGCCTCTTCAATATAGTTTAATTACCAAATCGCTTCGATTTGACGAAGAGTTCTATTATGATGGGGATGATCTAGGGGTTAAATGTACCCTAAATACATGTGACTTTGCGATATGGGCTCCTACTGCGACGCGTATTGTCGTAGAGATATTTAAAGAGAATGGACCTCAAGTAATTGAGTTAATTCGAGGAGATAAAGGTGTTTTCAGACGCCATGTAGATTTTAATGGACATGGATTAAGCTATCTTTATCATATCAATGTGAATGGTAGTTGGAATACCTCAATTGATCCGATGGGAATCGGTTCTACAGGGAACAATCAGCGTTCGGTTATTATCGATTTTAAACAATTAAAGAAAACGAATCGTTATAAACTAAGTCCGTTAGCACAACCAACAGATTCGATTATCTATGAATTGAGTGTACGTGATTTTACCATGCAAGCTGAATCAAATATCGTAAATCGCGGTAAATTCTTAGGGTTAACTGAAGAAAATACAAAAACGATGGCAGGTGTTTCTACGGGTTTAGCGCATATCAAAGAACTTGGTATAACGCATGTACAAATTATGCCGATGTATGATTTTGCGACAGTGGATGAACATAATGTGTCACTTTTCTATAACTGGGGCTATGATCCTGTT
>DASSDQ010000116.1:0-4787 GCA_035697025.1 Erysipelotrichaceae bacterium
GCGACATCCGCTCCAGCTTGTCCCATCGCAATTCCAATATCCGCACTCGCAAGTGCTGGCGCATCATTTACCCCATCCCCAACCATTGCGACTAAACCATATTTATTTTTAAGTTTGTTTAGGACTTCCACTTTATTTTCAGGGAGTAAATCTCCATAGAATTCGTCGATTTGAAGTTGTTTCGCAATTGATTCTGCCGTTCTTTGATTATCACCCGTTAACATAATGACTTTAATATTCGCTTTATGTAGTTGTTTGATTAGTTCATGTGAATCATCACGTATCGCATCCGCAATCATAATTAACGCAAGGATTTGCTTATCATTACTTAATAGAATGGTTGTATAACCTTGTGCTTCTTCTTGTTTGATTTCTTCTTCTATCTGATTGTAATCGATGTTTAAACTCTTCAATAAACTTCGATTTCCAATTCGATAATGCGTTTGCAAGTAATCAAATTGAATACCTAATCCCGTTAATATTTCAATATTATCTATTTTCGCGGATAGATCAATCTTTTCAGTTAATGCCTTCGCAATGATTGCTTTACCTAAAGGATGTTCAGAATACGATTCTCCTAGAGCCGCAATCTTCAATGCGTCATGTTCAGATACGCCAAATGTTTTAATCTTTTTAACTTCTGGTTTACCAACCGTTAATGTGCCTGTTTTATCAAACGCAACCGCCTTAATCTTCCCTAATTTTTCTATGGATTCTCCACCTTTAAATAACACTCCATGTTTCGCACCATTTCCAATTCCAGCTACGATAGAAACTGGTGTAGAAATCACAAGTGCACCAGGACATGCGATTACGATAATCGTTAAAGACAACTCAATATCTCGTGTAATTAAGTACATTACAATGGATAGTACGACAATCGCTGGTGTATAGTACGCCGAAAATTTTTCGATAAACTTCTGTGTTTTCGCCTTACTATCCTGTGCATCTTCAACTAATTGTAAAATATGCGCAAATGTTGTATCATCCCCAATTTTTTGAGCTGATATAACTAAGTATCCTGATTCAATGGTTGTGCCAGAAAAGACAGAATCGCTCGATGATTTATATACCGGAAGTGATTCTCCTGTAATAGAAGATTGATTTACATACGCATTCCCTTCAAGAACATTTCCATCGACTGAAATCTTCTCACCTGGCTTTACAATTACAGTGTCTTCGATTAATACCTCATCAACTCCTATAATGATTTCTCTTCCATCGCGTAATACTGTTGCCTTTTTGGGGGCTAAATCAAGTAATGCCTTGATTGATGAACGTGTTTTCTCGATTGTGCGTGATTCTAAGTAATCACCTAACATAAATAAGAAAGTGACTGCCGCAGCTTCCCAATATTCACCAATTAAAACAGCCCCAATGACCGCAATAGTCACAAGGGCATCGATTCCAATAATTTTATAGCGAATCGCACTAAATGCTTTCTTGAATATGGGTGTCCCAGCAATCACTGTAGTGACCAACATAAAGATATTCGCAAATAAACTTAAATCTTCAAATTGTTTGAGAATGAACGCAATCGAAATCGTTATAAGAGAACTTGTGATAATTTGTTTCTTCGTAAATTTAAACATAAATTCTCCTTTTCGCGACCGATTATTTTTCGCTAATAACGTTATAACCTAATTGATGGATTTTCGCTTTAATAAGTGCAGATGTTACTTGTTCTTCGTTAAAACTTACCTTTACACGAGAAGAGTTAAACAATACTTCTGATGTTTCAATACCCTCTGTTTGTTTTAACATTCCTTCAATCTTTTTAATACAACTTGGACAAGATACTGTTTCTAATTGATATGTTTTATTTTGCATAATTGTTCTCCTTATCGCACAAATTACTTGTTTGATACCTAAAGTATACTCATTTTTGTAATAGATACTTTGACCTAAGTCAAAATTCTCCATTTATTTCATTTTTTCGCTTATACTTCTTATAAACATAGGATCTCAAATGCACAATCAAACAATCTCTAAAGCCTTTAACATACAAGGCACAACACATAAGAAAGAATACTTTGAAGGTTGGTATTTCAAACAGGTCAATCTTAATCATGATGTAACAATTAGTTTTATATTTGGTTATAGCACAAACACAATTAATCCACATAGTTTCATTCAGATTATTCGGACTAATCCACTAAAAACGTTTTATATAAGTTATCCGTTAGAAGAGTTCATTCCAATGGATAATGGTTATAACGTAGGTAATACCTTTTTCTCGATTAATGAGTTGAAATTGAATATCAGTAATAATGAGATACAGTGTGTTGGACAGTTAAATTATGATCATTTAACAGAACTAGATGGCAATAATTGGTATATGCCTAATATAATGGGTCCATTTTCGTATATCCCAAATATGGAATGTAATCATGGTGTTGTAAGTATGCATCATAATGTCAATGGGACACTAAAATTAAACAATGAGTCATTTGAGTTTAAAGATGATACCGGATATATCGAAAAGGATTGGGGAACCTCTTTTCCTAATCGTTATATTTGGCTTCAAGGAAACCATTTTACTGAACCAGATACTTCATTTATGTTAAGTATCGCGAATATCCCTTTCTTAGGATTCAATTTTGAAGGTTTAATCGCATCATTAAATATAAATAATAAGTCGTATCGCTTTGCGACCTATACTGGTGCATTCAAACGTAAACTAATTAAACATGATGATGGATTTGATTTAATCATTCAACGTGGATTCTATAAACTAATCATCAAAGTACACATCGATGAACAGGCGAATCTTGTTTCTCCACTGAATGGATTGATGATGAATACCATCAAAGAAGGATTAGGTGGTAAGATTTCATTATCACTTCATCATTTTAATAAACTTATATGGTCAGATTCTTCAAATAGTTGTGGTGTTGAGATTGAAGGATATTAAATAAAAGAAATAAAAAACCAAATGTTTATCGTGCAAGGAGCAACATTTGGTTTTTATTTATTTAAAATTTATTGATTAGCGTTTTAATGCAGCACTTTCGCCTGCAATTCTACCAAATACAGTCACATCCGCAAGTGCATTTCCACCTAAACGATTAGATCCATGAATACCACCAGTAACTTCCCCAGCAGCGTATAATCCTGGAATAATTGTTCCTGTCGCATCGATTACTTGTGTGAATTCGTTGATTTCAACACCACCCATAGTATGATGTACTGTCGGAACACGTGCACCAGCATAGTATGGAGGAGTATCAATCTTCTTATCAAATAATGTTCTACCAAATGCGTCTGCTTTTCCTGAATCTACTGCAGCGTTAAATTCTTCTACAGCTTTGACAAGATTTGCAGGATCAACTCCAATTTGTTCAGCTAATTCTTCTAATGTATCACCTTTGAAAGCACGTCCTTGTTCAATTAAGCCTTCAATTGTTTCATTAAAGTTATTAGTTGTTTCAGGTGTTGGATAGTTCTTCGCATCCAATACAACCCACATCTTTGTTTCTTCTTGTTCAAACAATGCCTTAGTCATAACATCTCTACGTTGACCTTCATCAACGAAACGATTACCATCGATATTAACGAAAATACGGTTTTCTACACCTTGTTCGATGTTTCCACTTAAGCTACCAGTAACTGGATCGCCCATAGGTAATAGTTGGATAGCACTCATTCCAATTAGATTTGCGCCAGCTTGTTCAGCCATTACAATTCCATCCCCAGTTGCGCCAGGGTGATTTGTTGTTTTAATACCTTCAAGTGATGGCCACGTTTCATTGTATTTTTCTAACATTTCTTGGTTAGCGGAGAATCCACCCGTCGCAAGAATAACACCGTTATTCGCATGAAGAATGACATCACCTTCTAATGATTCTGCTTTAACGCCAGTCACACGACCATCTTCGATGATTAGTTCAAGCGCTTCAGTATCAAGTAAAACTTCAATGCCTTCATGTGTATCAATATAATTTTGGTAAGTACTGATAAATCCAGTCCCAAGTGGAGTAGCTGGTTTATGCGCTCTTGGCCACATACCACCTAATACTGTAAACACTTGATCCTTGAATTCCATTCCTAATCCTTCTAACCAAACAACTGCAGAGTATGCATTCTCTACTAAAGTTTGAATTAATACAGGATTACCTTGTTTATCTCCACCCTCATATGTTTGGGTGAAGTGTTTTTCAACTGAATCTTCAATATCTTGAGCTTCTTGACGTACTGGATCAACCGCATTTAATGCGCCTCCAGATAAAATCGTATTTCCACCAAGTCTTGACATCTTTTCTACTACAATAACAGTTGCGCCATTTTCATTTGCGGAAACTGCAGCTGCTAAACCAGCTCCACCTCCACCAATAATAACGACATCTGTTGTATATTCCTTAGTTTCGCCTTTAACAGCTGCACTATCATTCTTAACGCTTAGTTTTTCAATATCAGCACCCGCTAATTTTAAAGCTTCAGTCGCGCCATTAATAATCGCTTTACTTGAAACTGTAGCACCTGAAATTGTATCAACAGCTAAACTTTGTTCATCCACAATCGCTACTGGAATTCTTTCAATAGCCGCATCAGAGATACTTGGACTTTCCATATGATTCAAGATATTAACTTCTAGAATCGCACTATCACTCACTACTACTTCAACTGTCATGTCCCCATTATGACCAGCAACAGTTGCTTCATATGTTCCAGCTTTGTATAATGCTTCATTACTTGCTGATTGACATCCAACAAGTGACATTAACATTAATACACTGAAAACGACAGACACTAACTTTTTAGTAAAACTTCTTTTCATTTCCCTCATT
>DASSDQ010000117.1:0-15490 GCA_035697025.1 Erysipelotrichaceae bacterium
GCTTAGTTAAAGTTGCAGCATGGTATGACAATGAAGCTTCATACACTAACCAATTAGTACGTACAGCTAAATACTTAGCTGAACAATCAAAGTTCTAATCTAGATTAAGAGACATTCGCAAGAGTGTCTTTTTTTATACACTTTTATTGAGATTCTTTAGTTCATTTGTTATTGTTAGATTATGTTAAAAGAAATTAAATTAGATCAGTCCTTATTTACACTCCTCGATCAATATCCAGATTTGATTGATGTACTATATGATTTTGGATTTACCCAGATTAAACTTCCTGGTATGATTCAATCTGCAGGTCGTTTTATGACTCTTAGAAAAGGGTGTGAAATGAGGAAGTTAGATATTGGAGTATTAGTGAATATGCTTAATAAACTTGGATATACAATAAAAGAAAGTCAATGAAGGCTTTCTTTTTTAAATACATAAATCAAATGAAAAATAAATGCAAACAATTTATAACTTAAAGGTGTTATTGATCTATAATAAAAATTCTTAAAACCTGATTTTTTTAAATATATGTTTTTTCTCCAATCAGGAAAGTTATTATTCAAGATTCGGTAGCTTAAGTTTAAGGTCAGCTTACGATCATTCTTATCTTTAATTTTGCACGTTCTTAAGAAAGAATTACCGAGAAAGAAACGAATGAATAAATATTCTAACTCTAATTTATAGTCATTAAAGAGATGGTTTTCCTTATAGAAATTCAAAATATCATTAAAAACATATATCATGTCTTTAACACGATCATTATGATTATGAGTAATAGAACCAACCGTTTGTCTGTAATGGACAAAAGGAATATTTACATAGGACCATTTCTTAATAAATGGAGCTAATCGATATAAGAAAGATGCGTCTTCATATCGATAACCATCAGGGAAATGAAGTTCTAACTGTTTTATAAAATCAGTACGATAGAGTTTGTTCCAGAGTGTTGCGAACATTTTGATTAGGATTTCTTTATTATCTAAATAGGGTCCATCATTAGTACGTGTTTCAAAGTCTGGATACGTCCAATAAAAGTCAGAAAAAACACAATCAGAATTATTCTCTTTTGCGCTTAAATAGAGTTTCTCAAACATGTCAGGTTCGACAATATCATCACTGTCCACAAATCCAAAATACTCACTATTAACCTGTTGTAAACCGAAATTACGCGTATGTGCAATTCCGCAATTTGGCTTTGAATAGGACCTAATTAATGTTGGATACTTGGATTTATACGCATCAATTATTTCCTGAGAATTATCTGTAGAACCATCATTTACTAAGATTAACTCAAATGAATCTATTGATTGATTAACTAAAGAATCCAAGGTTAACTTAAGATGTTTCTCAGCATTATAGATAGGAACAATCACATTAACTTTAATCATTATTCACCTAAGCTCCCTTTCTTATATTCTAGTGAATTAAAATAATCTGTCTCTACTATTTTAAAGCCTAATTGTAATTTCGCATACAATGCGTCAGCTTCTACTCTAAATTCTTCTTCAGTCTTTGTCCAATTATGTGTAATCGTTCCTCTTAATGTATCAAACGTAAAGTCATTCGATTTAATTACACCAAACTCATTGAAGTTAAATCCTGTATAACTTGGATCAAATACACTGTGTCCTAAGGCTAATTGATATGGATACTCTATATTAAATAAATCATATATTGTAGGCGCAATATCTAAAGGAGAGGATACTTTATCAATATTACCCATTATTTCATCATTATGCCAAATTATAAATGGGGTATTAAAACAAATGTTATATTCAATACCATTTGCTTCACACATAGTACGATAATCTTCTTTATTTTCAAACAGTCCTTTAGGAAAATGATCGCCATAGATTATGATGACTAAATCTTTTAATAAATCGTTATTTTCATAATCTTTGAGTAAATCACTTAACCCTTTATCTAAATCCATATTCTTCGCAAAGTATATTTTTTCAGCTTCAGGCATATCAGGATATCGCTTATTCACAACATCATAATATTTCAACATCGTTTCGTTTAGAGTATCCATAGAATAGGGTTGATGACCATTATAAGTAATCCAAAAAGAGAAATAGTTTTCATACTCATACATGATCCATTTTATGTGATCAATGACATAAGAATCTTCCACATTATCGTATGCATTTAAACCGAGTGCATCATAAAATGTATATCCAAGATTAGGTAACATTACACTTCGATTATAATAGACACCATAATTATTATGGCTAGCCATAGAGAAATATCCTTTATCAGTAAAGGATTTCGCAAGAGTTAATGGGTAAGAATTTTCCGCAAATGCATTAAATGTAATTTTACCGTTGTTTGAAGGAAGTAAACTAGTGTTAACCATAAATTCTGTATCAGATGTAGAACCAGCTAATAGAGGTGAGTTATACCCTCTTACAAAAAGTCCACTATGCTTAAGACGATATAACGTTGGTGTAAGTTCAGGATCAATCGCTAAGTTATTTAATGACTCTGCTTCAATAAGAAGTACGTTCAATCCTTCAAATATTCCAGAATAATCACTCCTAACTGGAGCAGTTTTCTGATTCAGTAAAGCCGATATTTGTTGTTCAATTGTTAATTCAGCTTGTACTTCAATAGGTTCAATCGTCATATCAAATTCACGCAATAATAATCCATTTAAACCAAACTGTGCCACAAATACATTTGTGTTTGGAATGTTGGCATAAACTACACTAGAATCCACAAGATTTATTGGATTACTTTGCGAAGCGTCTAATTCTTTATGAAATGTTGAATACTGTGTATATCCTAAAGTAATTAGTAAAAGAATGATAAGTGATTGATGAAATGGTGAAGTTAATACATAGTTTTTCTTATAAAGTTTTATCCCAATATATAGCGCAATAAAAGGAACAGTAAAATAAATAACATCTGCTACTCGCATAAATTCTAATGCACTTCCCACAAACTTGAACATGTTTGATTGAACAGATAGGGCTGTAGTAATCATTCCATACTGATTGAAGGATCTAAAGAATACTGTTTGTACGCCAAAATATATTGATGTTAGTGCAACAAGTATGAACATAGCACCAATTCGTGTTTTCTTTGTAAATAAGAGTAAAAATGCATTCAAGAATGCAAGAACGATTAAAAGAGCTTTAAATGCTAAGCCTGATAAAATAATGTATTGAAAAGAAAGAATTAAATAAGATAAGGTGAAAATTAAATTAATCAGAATAAATTGAAATTTCTTAAGAGAAAACATATCTAACATCCTTAATTGGTAATTGAGACTTCAAGCTTTATATAGTTAACATTTCTATTTTATCATGTTTAATCAGTAATAATGTACAAACTAATAATTCTAATGATATGATTTCTACTAACAATTATTTTTATCGAGTTCAAATGTTAAGTTTATAGAAGATAATTTATCAAGCGTAAAACTCGCTACCATTATGAAATATGGGATAAACGCAAATAGATATCGTGCTCTCGCTTCAAATATCATATTAAATAAAATGATTCCAATACATATGATATAGAGTAGATATACTTCATCCTCTTTATCCTTTATAAGTATTTGCATACACATTAAGATTATGATACTTATCCAAACAAACTGTTTTAATAGTAGGAAATAATCAAAATACGAACCATCATGATAATAATAATTACGTAATGTCTCTGCGATACTAGAATCACGATCAAACAACTTTTGATAAAAATCGCCTTCCATTCCCCACGCAAAGCTTCCATCATTAAAGTTTATAACAGCTTTATTGACTAGAAAATTGATCCATCCATTTTCGTTTAGATAATTCACACGTGATTGGATCACTTCCCAATTCTTTGTTTCTCGATCAACTATAGTAAATTGACCATAAGAAATTTCCGCATCTTCAGATGTATAAGTTCCATAACTTTCTAAATTAAGTCCCACCATTAAATAATGCGGAATTGTGAATGCTAGTTCAGGATTTTGTTTAAATTGACCCAGTTCTACAAGAGTTTTTTGTATTGCGTTGGTGCTAATAAATGTAATTATGCCAACAAAAGTAATAATTACAAATCGTATAAACTCCTGTTTTATGGTTACTTTACGCTTAATAACGAATTCAAATAATACAATCGCGATACCCATAATAAGTGATTGAGGTTTAATGAGACTTCCGATAAATACACTAGTGAAGATTACTGTCCAATATAGAATATCCCAATAATTGCCTTTTAAATGAAGATATACAAACAAGGCAATACTTGGAAATAACATCATTAATGTATCTGAATATGGAATAGTTATCCAAGGTGATATTGAACATAGAATCGTAAATAATCCGAAACCAATGAATACAACAATTTTATTCTTAATTAGTTTGTTTAAGTTTAACGCAAGAAATAACCCAGATAGATTTACGGATAATACACTAAATACAACCGTCCCAAAATAATAATTCGCTATTCCCAGTTGATGAAAAAACTTCATGATATATCCCAATAGGATAGTAATACTAGTTTGGTTTACATGATAAGAAAAGTAGTAATTAAAATACTTCGCAATCTTATCTGGATGTTCAATAAAATAAAATGCTGCATTTCTTACAGCACTCGCATCCCAACCAGTATAGAAGTAGATTTGATACGCAATAAAGATTTGAATCAGAAATAGAATAAACGCTGCGATGAGTAAAATTAACGTAGTCTGTTTCTCATTAATATTTAATTTTATCTTTCGAGTAAAATTATATAAAAGATAGATTACTATAATTAATATTACGAAAATAATCCAATTACTAATTGGCATTCTATTTAATTGAGTTATTGATCCATTTGAGTATTGAATTAACACATAACTTATTAACGCAATAATTATTCCAAATAGTAAGTTAAGTGATATAAACGCGAATTTCTTCAATATCATAAATCCCCCTAATAAGTAAATACTAATAAAAGTAAATCATTTTTATATTTATTCATCAATTTATTATACACGAAAGTCATTTCATAAAAGTTAGTATTATGTTCATTATATACAGAACACTTTGTCGATTATTTATGAAAATATGATTCTATGATATAGTAAACTATGACATTGAGGTTATTATGAAACCATATTTTAAGAAATCTGCACACTTTTTAAGAAATCATATTTATATAGTAAGTGTAATATTTGTTTTTGCGTTCTTTTATTTTATCTCTTCTAAAGTACCTCTTGCCGGAGATGATTGGGGTTATGCATTAAATGGAATGAAAAATAATCCATTTGTGTTGGCCTTTGAATTCTATTTCACTTGGTCAGGTCGATTCTTTAGTGAACTTTATGGTTTTCTAGTTACTCCACATAAGTGGATCTGGAATATATTGAATGCTGGATTATTCGCATTAATTATTTATTCTATTCTAAAAATAGCTGGTTTAAAGAAAAGTATTACTGCCTCTTTATTAATCATCTTTTTGATGTTTAGTGTAAAAGATGAGTTGCGAATGGAAACATATACTTGGCTTATGGGGACAACCTATCTTATCCCTTTGGCTCTATCCCTATTTTATTTCTCAATTGTTTTAAAGAATATAGAGAAATATTCTCGAATTGAAAAATGGATGATTCCAATTCTTGGCATTATTCTATTCGTATCTAGCTTTATGATGGAAAACGCGACTGTTGTACTGGTCTTTGCGAACTTTGTCATATTGGTTTATATCTTTGTACGTGATCGTACAGTTCCCATTACATATTTATCTTTCTTTTTAATTAGTTTACTAGGTTTGATATTGATTAGAGTTTCTCCTGGTGCAAGTTCAAGATTACTTCGTGATCATAGTGCTTGGGTTAATCTTAATATCTTTGAACAATTAAAATTCAATTACTCGAATTTTATTCGATTTACATTTATCGAGCATCGTTATTTAGTGTTAGTTTTCTCTGGCTTATCATTAATGAAATTATTAGAGAATTGGATCAAAGAAAGAAAAAATTTATTATTTACACTTATCCATTCATTATTCTTTATTGTTGCGGCATTTACGAGTTTGACCCTTACGATTAATAGTCGTTTCCCAAATGAATTATTTACTAACTTTATCGATGTTAATTCTTACTTTAATTTAATTTTTTGGCCATTTTTTATACTTGTCGTATTCCATTTTATTTACGTATCATTTAAAAAAGAAGATCAGTTAAAACTTTTCTTCTTCGTGTTACTTGCTGGGATTAGCAATGGTGTAATGATGTTATCTCCAATATTTGGATATCGTTCATCGTTGTATACTGTTTATTATCTGATTGTGACTTGTGCAATAATATACTCAAGTTTGGATCAAAAGATTTTCTCTAAAATACTAATTATCCCTCTACTAATACTATGTTTTAGTACCAGTAAGCAATTATTGTACAAATATAACTTAGTTCAATTTGTACATAACATTCGATTATCGCAAATTCAATATTACCTCGATAATCCTGAAGTTAAGGATATTTGGTTAATACGTTATCCAATATTCACGATTCATGGTGGTGATATTGAATCAGATGATTTATATCACATGGAAGTCTTTAAAGAATATTACGGTTTAGCGGATGATACAACGCTTAATTTCTATTTTCCAGAAGAAGGATATTAGAACTTAAAGTAGATAAACGGATTATAACTACTATCAATTAAGAAGATAATACATAGAACAAACAAAGCAAGAACAATTATACTCTTTAACAAATTGTATAGTGTACTTGTTTTTAATTTAGTTTCAATCCATGGAATAAGTGGAGTACTAAAGAGAATTCCTAATAAATAATATGGCCAATAGTTACCAAAATTTAAAGTAATAAGTGAATCCACATCATATGGAGTTATGAATATCATACGATTTATGAATGTAAATATTTGATCAACATTCGATGAATTAAAGATAACCCAACTCACCATGATTAAGAAAATTGTGACTAGATGATTTATTCCTTTTAAGAAAGAAAGCACTTTACCTAAGAATAGTTTCTCTAGAATTAATAAAATTCCAAAATAAACACCCCATAAGACGTAATTCCAAGCGGCTCCATGCCATAAACCAGTCGCAAACCATACAATCGCAATATTCCGAATCCAGAGTAAGAAGTTAACTCTATTCCCTCCTAATGGGATATAGATATAATCTCTAAACCATGTACTCAATGAAATATGCCAACGTTTCCAGAAGTCAGTTACACTTGTGGCAATGTAAGGATAATTAAAGTTCTCAAGGAAATGGAATCCAAAGATACGCGCTATGCCGATTGCCATATCTGAATAACCAGAGAAATCGAAATAGATTTGTAAAGTAAATGAAATTACTGCGATATAAACTTGTGTAGAGTTCAAAGAACTATAGTCTGTTATTTTGAACACATCTGCCGCAATTACAGCAACTTGATTCGCTATTAACACTTTCTTAGATAAACCAATAATGAAACGTTGAAGTCCTTCAACAACATCATCCATAGAAACCTTATGACTTTGATATTCTTCATGTATGGTTTCATATCGAACGATCGGACCTGAGATAAGTGTTGGGAATAAAACCATGTAGTTCGCTATGATCAAGAACGACTTTTGTACAGGTACTTTTTTACGATAGACATCGATTACATATGATATGACTCTAAATGTATAAAAACTAATTCCAATTGGTAAGAAAACTTCACTGTACGCAAAATCTGTCCCAAAGATAAAGTTTGTATTTTCTAAAAAGAAGTTCGAATATTTGAAGTAAGAGAGCAATCCAAGATTCAATATTACAATTATCCATAAGATAATTTTTCGAGAATTCCCTTCTTTTTTATCCATCACAATGGATAAAGAGTAATTCACAATAATCACTACAAGCATTAAGCCTAATGTAGAAACTTCACCCCAAGAATAGAATGCGATAGATGCGATTAAGAGTATCGAATTTCGATAATGTATATTGGTCGATAAGAAATATAAAACGATTGTCAGTGGAAAAAATAACAATAGAAATGTCATACTACTGAATAACATTACTCATCCCCCTTAATAACATTATTAAATTTATAGCGTGGTCCATATTCATCCGCATAGAAATAGTTTTCAATTGTAATCATAAACATGATGTCATCAATATCGTTTTCTTCAATAAATGTGTAGAAATCAAATGTTTTATGATATTTAATATAATAATTAACAGCATTAATCGCATATACGGTTCCATAGTGTTGCGATATTAAAGGTAATACAGCACGCATATAGGAATCTCCCACTACAAATAGTACTTTGTCATTAACTCTACTACGGTATGTATTCATGTAACCATTAAAGGGATAAGCTAAATTATATAAATAAGTCCAAGAATCAAATGATTCGACTTGGCTATAAAAATCTTCATACATTTTAAGTTCAGTTATTTCTCCATTATCTAATTCAACACTGTAGTTTTCTAAATCAAATTGGAATAAACAGAATTCACTTGGATCTAAAACTCCACCAGTGCGTGTTGAGAAACTACCATAAAACTTATAGTTACAATCTAAATACGATGGTTCTAGTGGTTGCGATTCTGGTTGTAACATGCTGAGTATATCGCGATATCCGATGTAACTACCTAGATGATTCCAATGATGATCCGATGAATAAAAATGTTGTTTATAATATTCTAAATCCTCAATCGTTAATGATTTATAGGGTATTTTCGCATATTCCTTCATCATTTCATCTAATTCTACCCCATATGTTTCAAGTTCATTAACTTCATCAAATAAACTTGTTTCATGTGCTTGAATCGGATGATAAACAAATACATTTTTATCAGGGAAAAACTCCTGTAGAGCTGCATATTGATCAAGTCGTTCTTTAACTCGAGTTTCTATTCTTTCCTCATATACCATTGGTTTTGTGACAATGTAATTAGATGTTCCAATTCTAAATAAATTTGGATCATTAAGAGGCGTTAATTCAGTTTCCATACTAGAAATTTGGAAGATAAGGCTTGTGAGATAATAATTAACTTTTCGTTTACCATTAACAATTTCATAACGCATAAAGAATTGATCCTCAAGAATATGCGCTAATTTAACTTGGAACGTATCATCGAGTGTTTCATTATCATATAAATGTTCTATTGTGTATAAATTACGGTTTTCGATAAAGGAAACTGCTTGTTGTTCCTTGAAGACAAAGATATACAATACAGAACTGAGTATCATACCAAAAAAAAGAATCAAAAATAGTGCATTTGTTCCCTTACGAAATAATTCTCTCATATTATTGAAATAGCCTTTCTTATGCAATAAATTCAAATTAAGTATAACAAATTTAAGCATTTCTATAAATAAATTTTGTAATTAGTCAACTTATATGTTTAAGATGAAGAAAGCTTAGAAATATTAATTTTGATTGTTAAAGTATTCTTTTAATTTTAAGTAAAAAGATAAAGGTTGAATTAAACTTACATTCATATGTCTTATATATATTTGGTACTTCTTTGGTAAGTTAATTAAATATGGATTTTCTCTCCAATTTGGAAATTTAGTATTTAGTATCGAAATTGATTTACTTAAACTAGTTGCCTGATGTTTAGATAATAAAAATCTAAAACCACCATTTAACATAAGTTGTTCTATCGTTAAAAACTCAAGTTCATAATAGTACGTTTCGAAAAGATTATTTTCTTCAAAATATTTTGTACATAATTCCATTATTCTAAAAATATCGTTTGTCTTTGGATTATCTAAGGAACCCATAATAGAAGTTGTTCTTTGGCGATAATGAACTAAACTTTCATTAACAACACTTATTTTTTTCGCCATCGTAAAGAATGGGACAGATACAGGTATATCTTCATACCATAAGCCTAATGGATATTTTAATCCTGATTCGATAAACAAGCTTCTGCGATATAGTTTGTTCCATGCGAATAATGGGGAAAGAAATAACGATTTTGTCATGCTTACGCCATCAATTGCGACAAATCCTTGTTTATATAACTTTTCATTCGAATTATCATAGAAATACTCTAAATCACAAACAACTAAGTCCGAATCATTTTCTAGAGCACTAAGAAAGAGTTTTTCAAACATTGTTATATCTACAACATCATCACTATCAATAAACCCAATGTATTCCCCTTTTGCGTAAGGAATACCATAATTACGTGCATCTCCTAAACCACCATTCTCTTTGATTAGACTTACAAATTTATTGGGGTATTTTTCAACATATTGATCAATAATGGTTTGACTGTTATCTTTTGTTCCATCGTTAACAACAATGATTTCTATCTCATTGAGAGTTTGATGTGCTAAAGAACCTAAACATTCATTTAGGTACTTTTCAACATTATATACTGGAACAATAACACTCACTTTTATTGGATACATTCTATATCCCGCCTATTAAATTCAATAGTTTCGTTTTTAATCCATTTCCATAAAGTAATCGATTTAATTTACGATAAACTAATTTATCAAATACTGTTTTATCTTTTGAGTTAATTAGAGCTAAATCATTAACCCTCTCTTTACCACTTACATCAGACATTTTAGTGTAATATTCTTCAATAACTGAATGATGTGGTGTCAAAGGTTCAAAAATAGTGTATGTCGATTTAAGTTTTTCGAGTAATACGTTTTTATCCGCATGTACTTTTTCAATCATATTAAATACGAATTTAAATGTTTCAAACATACGATAATAGAATACAGATGGTACATTATCTAATTGTTTAGATTGTTCAAGAATTTCTGTTTGTACTTTTATCCAATAATCGATAACTTGTGGTTTAACATCAGTTGATGTATTCCCTTCACGATTAATTAAGTAATACGCTAATGGCTCTTTTGAATATACAACTTTATTGGCTTGGTTTAGACAAATAAAGAATAAAAGATTATCCGTAAAACTAACTTTTAGCGGAAATTTAACTTTTTTAGCGAACTCTGTTTTATAGAGTTTTGAATGTGGAGATGGATCCACAAAGTATAAATCTTTAAAACTATCCTCTGATTTTTTATAACATTGTTTATCAACTAAATTAACAATAGACTTATTATACGTTTGGTCATAGACAACTTCACTATTATCGGAATAGATTAAGTTTTTTGATCCAACAACCATATCCGCTTCATTTGATTCCATTAAATAAAGTAAATGTTCAATCGCATGATCGACTAAGTAATCATCTGGATCACAAATAAGTGCATATGGTGTATCAATCATCGCAAAAGCCATGTTTAAAACCGAACCATAACCGCCATTTTCTTTCTTTATGGATTTAATAAAATCATACTTTTCTGCGTATTCATTCGCGATTTCATACTCATTTGCTGGTGAACCATCGTTGATGATATACGCAATAAAATCCTTTGAAGTTTGATTGACTAAACTATCTAAACATTTTCGAATATATTGTTCTACATTGTACGTAGGTACGATAATACTTACTTTTGCCATAGTTCCCTCTAGTTCTTTTTGAGTTTAACAAGTCGTAAAACTTGATCTAACATTTTAATATGAAAAGGTTCTTTCATTAACGTTAATAATGTCATATAGACAATGAAACCAGCAGTAACTTGAAGTAAATTAGTCAAGATACGCGGTCCAAAGGTTAATCCAATTCCATAAACAACTACACACATTAGAATTGCGGAAACAAAGTAGATAATAATGCTCTTTAATCCCACATTTAATTGAATTGATTTACGAATATAGAAATATTGAACGGCTGTTACACATAACTCCGCAAACATTACACTTAAACCTGCACCGATTGCGCCAAATCTTGGAATTAATAATAGATTGAATAAGAAGTTCGCAATTGCGCCAATAATAACACTCTTACTGTATTGGCTTAAACGATTGGTTGGGACTAAATACTGAGTCCCAAATACATTAGATAATGCGATAAATAATATAATTGGACTCATCATTGCGATTAAGAAACCAACTATTTTAAATTCAGGAGCCATAAACCAATCAATAAAGAATGGTCCAACTCCTATCATCCCAAACATCATCGGAATCGCAAGATACAATGCAAGTTTAAAGGTCACATTTAAATAATCATTGATTTTATTATCATCACCTTTTGCGTGTTCATTCGCGATACGAGGTAACATAACCATACCAATCGAAGTAATAAAGTATAAAAACATCTTATCAAATCGAATTGCTTGTTGGTAAAAGGCTAACTGCGTTTTATCCGCAAGTAAACCAGTCATTGTTTGATCTAATACGCTATAAATACTAATCGCAATTTGAGGGATAAATAAAACAAGATTAGGTTTCATATGAATCTTATACGATTCAATAATATTAACTGGTTTAAAATCAATGTACTCTTTAAGTTGGAAGAACAATACCAATTGAGCTAGTACAGCCGTCACTACATTTATCCATACAAAGATATCCAAATCATCGATTGATTTAACGAACATGAAGATTAGCGCAACATTTATTAGTCTAAATATAATACTTCTTAAGGATGATTTCTTAAAGTCTTCAACCCCTAAGAAGAACCAAGTAATATCAAATACGGTTGCGAATAAGGATACACCTTGAATAAGATAGATTGTTTTATATTCTAATGGAGCGAAAACGACAAATAAGAAATAGAGGATGATTACAAGTAACATATTACATACTTGCATACTTAGAATGCCCATAAATGTTTTAGATAAATGAGCTTTATCATCTCTTACTCGTGCAATCTCTTTATTCCCATACATCGAAATACCCATGTATCCGAATATGACAAACCATTGTACGATTGAACTAGAAAAAGCATTTATTCCAAGACCTTCTGCACCGATTGTTCGGGTGGTATAAGGTACGACAATAAATGGGATTAAGATTGTGAATACTTGATAGAGTATATAAAAAACGTAGTTTTTAAAGAGATTTCGTTTCATAAGGTCCTTAGAATTATATCATACTGACTAATCGACTACTTAATCTTATCGAACAGTTGAAGACTACGATAAATAATCGCATCCATATTATAGTATTGGTACTCAGCTAATCGGCCTAAAAGATAGAAATTATTGATTCCTTCACATGCTTGAACATAGCGTTGGTATTGGGTTTGGTTTGATTCAGTAAAAATAGGATAATACGGGATATTTCCTTTATCCGCATTACGATCGTATAAGAGTGAGTACTCTACTGCGATTGTAGTATTCTCAGGTAATGTCTCCATCATATGTTTATACTCTGTAATACGTGTATAACCATGTTCTTCTGCTGGTGTTGGATAATTTACTGTCCCAACAGGTTGATATATATCTTTATGAGATTGTAGATCAAACTCAAGTGAACGATATGGTAATGCCCCAAAGCGATAATCTAGTAATTCATCAATCGCTCCAGTATAAATTAATTTTCCAGTAAATTGTTCACCCATAAATTTAATGGATTTATTCTCTACATCAATATCGAGTAATGTACGAGCTTCAGTATTTAAACGAACTTCTATATTTGGATGATTTAACATCTTTTTGAATATTTCAATATAGCCATTCTTAGGCATTTGTTGGTACTTATCTTGAAAGTATCGATCATCATATGAAACGTGTACAGGCACACGATTAGTAACCATAGGATCAATTTCTTCAACAGTTAAGCCCCATTGTTTCATCGTATAATCTTTAAATACTTTATCGAACACAAAGTTTGCTAAGTTCTGAAGAACTGGATTCTCATGTTTCATTAACTCAAGAATTGTGACTTTCTTTTCCATTCCATATGTATCAATTAATACTTGTTTCATATTTGATGCTGTTTGTTCATCAAAACACATTTCAATTGATTTGAGATTAAAAGGAATAGGTACTAGTTGACCATTCACATAGCCTAAAACACGGTGTTCATAGGGATACCATTCCGTAAATTGCGACAAGTAATTAACAACTTCTAAACGATTCGTATGGAAAATATGGGGACCATACTTATGTACATTAACCCCATTCTCGTCCTTATAATCAAACATATTTCCAGCAATTTCTTTACGTTTATCAATAACTAATACAGACTTACCGAGCGATGCGAAACGTTCTGCCGTAACAGATCCAGCATATCCGCACCCTACTACAATCACATCATATTTATTCATGTTTAGCTCCTTTTGGTTCAATTAGTTCTTCTATGATAAATGATGGACGTTGACGTGCCGCATCAAATGCTCTCCATAAGTATTCACCAATAATGCCAAGGGTTAATAAAATAAGTCCATAGAAAAATAGACTCGTTATCATAAGTGTTGTCCAACCTTCAACTTCTATCCCAATAAAGAATTTAGCGTATAAAATATATAACAACCAAATGATTGTCCCAAAGAACGTTAAAATACCCATCGTAGATATAAAACGGATTGGGAAATAACTAAATGCCAAAATACTATCGACAAATAATTTAATTTTTTTCGATAATGTCCAACGACTCTTCCCTTTTTCACGTTTTAATCGTGTGTAATAAATCATGTCTGTTTTGAATCCAGCCCATAAGATTTGACCCATGATTGTAGAATTCTTTTCATCCATCATTTCTAATACTTTAATCACTTTTCGATCAATAAGGAAACAATCAAATCCACCATCTGGCATCGTCTTAATCGCAATTCTACGCATTAATTTATAATATAGATTAGAAAAGAAAATCTGTAACCAAGGTTCTTGACGATCTTTTCGAATCGCTAGTACAACATTATTTCCATCTTTCCATTTTTGAAACATCTCGAGAAGCATAGAAGATGGTTCTTGTAAGTCTGCCGTTTTCATAACAGCGCAATCTCCAGTAGAATGAATTAATCCAGCAAGGATTGCCGCATGTGATCCGAAATTACGTGAAAGTTTGACTACCATTACATTAGAATCCTTGGATTGAATATCTTTTAGAATCGAAAATGATTGATCGAGTGATCCATCATCCACAAAAACTAATTCATATTGATCAAGTTTCCCAAGGACTTTTTCTTTTAGATCATCGTATAAATCATATAGATTCATTTCATTAAAATAGACTGGAATAATAATTGATAATTTAGCCATGGTTCTTACAGTACTCCTTAAATTCTGTATAATCTCGTATATATTCAGAATTGTCATAAGGTTGATCAGATATGACTAATAAAACAGTACCTGGTTTAAAATGAACCATCTCTTTCCATGTTCCTTTTGGACAATATAACGCTTTTGTAGGTAAATCTAAATGATATTCATGTAATGTGGAACCATTATCTACAATAATATCGCATCCACCACTAACACAAATAAAAATAAAGGAACTGTTACGATTCGCATGTTTTCCTCTAACAGCTTCTGTATCTGTATCATAGATATAGAAAAGACGTTCCATTTTAAATGGAATGTTCTTCATATTTTCTACAGAAATGAGTTTACCTCTATTATCCCCAAACTCAGTTAGATTGATCCAATGACTCATAAGACTCCTTTAATATACTATACCAGTTTAAACTATAAAATTCATTTTCTATCTTAATATCATCGACAAATGTGCCCTCTAATTTAAA
>DASSDQ010000118.1:0-11869 GCA_035697025.1 Erysipelotrichaceae bacterium
AGTGTATACAAAAATGCTTTTAATGATCTGTTCTTAATCATGTTTCCCACCGCGTGATTACTTTCTATTAAATTGTATGATAATTATAAATTCTTATCCAGAAATATATAATAGTTACTTAAAAGTAACTGTTTGAACTTATATGATTTTCATATAAAATCGTACTATGGAGAAAACGAAGTAATGATACTTAATACAGGTTCAAGAACAGATATTCCTGCCTATTACAGTGAATGGTTCTATCAAAGAATAAAAGAGGGTTTTGTATGTGTGCGGAATCCGTATAATCCAAAACTTATTCATCGTTATCAATTAAATCCATCTGTTGTGGATTGTATTGTTTTTTGTACGAAGAATCCTGCCTTGATGTTAAATCGTTTGGACGAGATCCAAGCATTTAAACAATTCTGGGCAGTTACGATAACACCGTATGGTAAAGATATTGAACCGAATGTACCGGATAAATTTAAAGTCATTGAGGACTTTATTAAATTATCGAATGTTGTTGGGAAGAACTCGATTGAATGGAGATATGATCCAATTTTCATTAATGATAAATATACAATGGATTATCATATACGATCATTTACAAAGATTGCACAAAAGTTGTCGGGATATACTAACGCATGTGTTGTAAGTTTTATTGATCTATATGAGAAGACACAACGTAATTTCCCAAGTGTTCAGGAAGTGTCACTTGAACATCAAATAAAGCTTATACAGGCGTTTGTAGAAATTGGGAATAAATATAATATCAGTATAAAAACATGTTTAGAGAAGAGTGAATTAGGGTTATATGGCGCAGATACGCGAGGTTGTTTAACGCAAGAGGTGATAGAGAAGTCTATTGACCATAACCTCAATATTCCAACACTACCCAATGCACGCAAAGGATGTGATTGTTTGTTGGGAAATGATATTGGGGCGTATAACAGTTGTGGGCATGGTTGTGTATATTGTTACGCTAATTATGATAATGAAAGTGTTAAACGTAATATGAAACAACATTATAAAGATTCACCTTTATTGATTGGAGTAATTGATAAAGATGATGTGATAAAGGATATGAAACAAGTGAGTTATCTTGATTATCAAATAAGTTTATTCTAATAAAAAGAAGTCAATAATTGACTTCTTGGTAATCGAAACCGTCGTTTTCTAGGTTTGGATAAATTATTTCTTTTAAGTTAAATTTCTTGTCTTCAAATTCATATCTAAAGATTGTACAGTTTCCAAGTTTGCCTTTTAAGACTGACCATGGATATACCCAACGTGACATGAATTGTACACAAGCACCTGCGTGGGATACAGCGATGACATTATGGTGACCATCTTTTTCCATCACTTCAGTTAAATAGTTAACCATACGTTCTTCAGTTTCAGACGCATGTTCACCCCCATATGGCACAAAGAATGATTTGTGGACTTCACGATCAACAGGATTAAGATCTTCACTCTCACCTTCAAACGTCCCAAAATTGCGTTCTTTTAAGCTCTTATGTCGGGTATAGGGTAATCTTCCTTCTAAGATAAGTTCTAAGGTATCAGAACTTCTTTCTGCCGTTGAACAATACGCATTATCCAGAGGGATATCCCTAAAGAATTTACGGACATGTTCAGCTTGTTTAATCCCCAGTTCAGTAAGTGGAGAATCACACGCTCCTTGGATTTTTCGACGTACATTAAACAATGTTTGTCCATGGCGCATGAGATAAAGTGTTTTTTTCATTGTGTCATCCTTTCAAAACGTAACAGTTCTATTCTACACGGTATCGTAATTTTCTTGAATTAAAATGTGATAATTTACGATAAAATAACAAATGTTCTGTATTTTTGTGTACAATTAAATCAAGTTATGTACGACATTATTATCATCGGATCAGGAATCATTGGATCAATGTTGGCTTATGATTTAAGCCGTTTTAAGCTGTCTGTTTGTGTTCTTGAAAAGAATGTAGAAATCATGAATGAAACAAGTAGTGCTAATAGTGGATTAATTCATCCTGGGTATGATCCTGAAGATGGAACACTTAAGGCATTGCTCAATCTCAGAGGCGCAATTCGTCATCCAGAAATTGCGAAACAATTAAATGTGGATTACCAACAAGTAGGTAGTTTGCTTGTCGCAAAATCAGTTGAAGAAATAATCACATTAAACGAATTAGAAGAACGCGCAAAGAAACGTAATATTGCGTGTACACATATTAATCAAGCACAAGTAAGAGCGATGGAACCGAATATTAGTGATTCCATTTTAGAAGCGATTTACTTTCCGACAACCGCTATTATTACGCCATGGCAAATGGGCTATGCGTGTATGAATTATGCGGTTTCCAATGGCGTAGAACTCTATCGTGAAACACGTGTTATTGGGATTGAAAAACAGGAAGATTATTACTCAGTATTAACCAATCAAAAAACATTTGAAGCGAAGATCGTGATTAATTGTAGTGGTTTAATGGGTGTTGATGTAGCACGATATCATAATCCAAACACAACCCATCAAATTGAGTTTAGAAAAGGTGAGTATCAAGTCAGTGATATTCGCGATAAGAATTATTTAAATCATATTATTTATCCAACACCGAATCAATTTGGTAAAGGTGTATTAGCTCTAAAGACGACTGAGGGTAATTTAATGTTTGGACCAACCAGTCATGTGATAAAAGATGGCTATGATTTTAGTACAACGAAACGTGGACTTGAAGAAGTGGACGAAAAGATTGCGCAGATTATAAAACCATTGCCGAAGAATCGAATGATTCGTCAATTTGCAGGGGTAAGACCTACTTCACTATCGAAAGATTTTATCATTGAGAATCTTGATGGATTTATTAATGTGATAGGAATCGATTCACCAGGCTTAGCGAGTAGTCCTGGTATATCAGAGTACGTGATTAACCAATTTATTTCAAACGGATTACCATTGGTCCAAAAGGATCGTTTAGTCGATTTTAAATGGAGAAAACATTTAACCCTTGATCAGAGAAGTGAACGAATAAAAGAAGATGCACGATTTGGAAAGATTGTTTGTGTATGTGAAACAATCAGTGAAAAAGAGATTATCGATGCGATTCATTTGCCAGTCGGTGCGCATAGTATTAAAGGTGTTAAACGATTAGTTAGACCAGGATCAGGGCGTTGCCAGGGTGGTTTTTGCGAGAGTGAAGTCGTTCGTTTATTGGCACAAGAATTAAATATAACAATGGAAGAAGTTAAGTATGATAATGAATCATTTTTAACTCCACTTGGAGGTTCAAATGAAAAGCTATAAATGTGTCATCATTGGTGGTGGTAGTGCAGGTTTAGCGTGTGCCATTCAATTGAAGAAATTAAATATCGAGTCACTTCTTATCGAAAAAGAAGAAGGTTTGGGTGGAATCTTAAACCAATGTATACACAATGGATTCGGATTAACTCGTTTTAAAGAAGAATTAACAGGTCCAAGTTACGCGGAACGGTTAGTTAGTGAGTTTATTCAACTTGGAATTGAATATCAACTAGAATCAACGGTAATACATCTTAATCCAGATAAAACAATCGAATATATCAATCCTAATGGAGTCCATAAGATTCAAGCAGAATCGATTGTATTAGCGCTTGGTGCACGTGAAAGAACGCGCGGTAATATTATGATTCCAGGTGATCGAAGTGTTGGTGTATGGACGGCAGGTTCAGCACAGAAATACTTAAACATGGATGGATATTGTGTTGGTAAACGTGTGTTTATTCTTGGAAGTGGTGATATTGGTTTAATCATGGCAAGACGATTAACGATTGCTAAGGCAAAAGTTGTTGGAGTTGCGGAAATTATGCCTTATTCAAATGGATTAACACGTAATTTAGTTCAATGTTTATATGATTTTGATATACCACTACATCTAAGTACGACAATTACTAAGATTAATGGTAAACAACGTGTTGAATCCATTGAGTTAAGTCGCGTAGATGAAAATCTAAAACCAATTGTTGGGACAGAATTTAATGTGGATGTCGATGCGGTATTATTATCGGTCGGATTAATTCCCGATAATATTATTACTGAAGAGGCAGGCATTGTAATGGATCCACAAACAAAAGGACCTCGTATAAATCATAATTATGAAACGAGTATTCCTGGTATATTCGCCTGTGGAAATGGATTGCACATTCATGATGTCGTTGATTTTGTGAGTGAAGAAGGCGATGTTGTGGCGAAGTCTGTTTCTGATTATTTAAATAATGTATATGATAGTTTAAACAGCGTTGAGGTTAAAGGAGATACGAACTTTATCTATGTAATTCCACATACGATAAATCTAGATAAAACAGTTAAATTAAAATTTCGTATGCGTAGACCGTTTAAGAATGTGAAGATATTGATTAAATCGGGTGATGAAATATTAATGACACTTCCCAAAACACAATTATTACCCGCTGAAATGGAAATGATCCAAATTCCCTTGAGTATCCTACAGAAAGTAAAAGATAAGCTTACTTTAGAGTGTATCCAATGAAACATGAACTAACATGTATTGTATGTCCTAGAGGGTGTTTAATTCAGCTTATAAAAGAGAATGAAGAATACATCTGTAGTGGTAATCAATGTAAGAGAGGCGAAGTCTACGCTATACAGGAAGTAACTGAACCTAGAAGAATGATTACGACAACTGTTCGAATTGAAGGATCTAAGCTAAAAAGACTTCCAGTGGTAAGTCGTAGCGCAATAAAAAAAGAAACGATCTTCGATATAATCAATGAGTTGGAGAAGATTATCGTAAATGCGCCTGTTTCGGTTAATGATGTGATTGTGTCCAATATACTTGATAGTGGGATTGATATTATCGCATCGCGTAGTATAAAAAAAGATGCCTGAGCATCTTATCGAAAGAATAATAGTAAGCCTAACATCACTCCCGCAAGGTTATGATGTAAACTCTTTGATTTAAGTTGTTGAGTGACTTCCATCACTGCACATAATTTATCGGAAGCTTGGACAATCCAGGCTTCTTTTGATTTTGGTTTAGAATTACCCAATGGCCACATATGATTCACAATCACATCTTCCATGACAGGACTAACACGTGTAATCATCTTCGCATTCTTTAGAGCTTCTTGAGGATGTACATTGACGTGTTTACCAGGTGTAACTTGTTCTGTTCTCCAATTATAAAGAAATAAATCATGTAAGAACGCACCACGAACACAATCAGAAATATTAATGTTAAAGCGTCTACCAAATAAAAATGCATAATATGCGACATTTAAAGAGTGCTGAAAACGGCTCGTATTTAAATGTTGAGAGTAGTTATGTAAGTTTGAAACAACCGGGTGGTCAATCAAATCTTCGATATGGCTTAAGAATTCACTTGTCGTTGGATGAGAATCATTGATCGGTAATGTAGAGAAAACAGCTTTCATTGAACTCCTTTGGAATGTCTGCGACATAAACGAATGGATAATAACACCATTTCATAAATACTTCAATCGTTTTACAAAAATTTAGCACTCAGGTGTTGACAGTGCCAAGAAATATGTTATTATAATAATGTATTAGCACTCACATATAAAGAGTGCCAAAGGAGGAAAAAATATGCGAAACGGTTTAATCAGACGTCCAACAACTTCGATTCTTGATGACTTCTTCAATGATGAATTCTTCTTACCAAGTGTTAATTCAAATAGCCATCTTGATGTTTATCAAGAGGATAATAAGTATGTTGTAGAAGTTGATTTACCAGGTTATAAGAAAGAAGAAATAAATATGTCTTTCAATAATGACCTCTTGACCATTAAGGCAGAACACGTCGAAGAAAATAAAGAAGACAATAAGAAGTATATCTATCGTTCTAGAAGTCAATCGATGTTTACGCGTCAAATTAGATTCTCAAACATTGAACATGAAAACATTGATGCGAAGTTTGAAGAAGGCGTACTAAAAGTTATTTTACCGATTAAGGGTGAAACTGAAGTCGTTAAACGAATTGAAGTTAAGTAGACAAAGAGTCAGAAATGACTCTTTTTATTGTTCAATTGTTAAAATAGTGGTACATTAATTCATAAGATTAGGTAAAATATGGCAATTGAAAAAGTAAAAGATTATTTTAGACAATTTGATCTAGAACATCATATTCAAGAATTTAGTGTATCAAGCGCTACTGTTCATGAAGCTGCACAAGCACTTAACATTGAAGGCAAGCGTATCGCAAAGACACTTGCTTTTCGTTACTTTGATCAAACCCTCTTGATTGTGACAGCTGGAGATGCCAAAATAGATAATAGTAAGTTTAAAGCGCAATTTAATTTAAAGGCAAGAATGCTAGACTATGATGAAACTGAAAATAGTGTAGGACATGCGGTAGGTGGCGTTTGTCCATTTGCGGTAAATGATAACTGTGTCGTTGTACTCGATGTATCATTACAGCGCTTTGAGACAGTATATCCAGCGTGTGGTAGCTCTAATTCTGCGATTGAACTTACAATTGATAAACTTGTTAAATTATCAAACTCAACCCAATGGGTCGATGTTTGTAAGGAATGGAACTAATGGAAAGTTGTTTAACGTGTAAAGCGCCAATTTGTATCAGTCAATTAAGTCTTTTTCGTAATCTTACGCCAACACAGCGCGGTAGGATTATAAAACATGTCAATCGACGTAGTTTTAATAAAGGGGATATTTTTCTAAATCAGGGTGATATTATTTCACAATTTGTGATCGTAAGTCGAGGACAGTTTAAAACGGTTAATGTCAATGAGGATGGGAAAGCTAAAGTTATTCAATATCTAAAAACGGGTGATTTTTTCGGACAAGATAGTTTGTTCAAAGAAAAGGAAATTGGGTATTCGATAGAGGCAATGAGTGAAGGCGCATTGTGTATGATCGATTCAAGTACGATGCATGAATTGATTCATAATGAACCTGATTTAGCATTATCCATTTTGAATGAATTAAATCAACGTGTAAATCAACTCGAACTAGAGTTGTCGACTGTACATGCGGAAAGTTTAGAAGTACGATTAATGAATCTCTTGGTTCAATTAAGTCATGATTATGGAGTAAAAACCAGTCATGGTATACAACTTAATTGTCCGCTTAGTCAAGATGAAATGGCCATGCGCTTAGGTGTTAGTCGTGAAAGTGTTAATCGGAAGTTGAAACAATTAGAAAAAGAAGAGCGTATAAAACTTCAATCAAGAAGAGAAATAATTATCTACTAAATGTGATGTATGTCACATTTATTTTTTATTTTTGTGGTAAGATGAAGTTGGAGGATTAAATATGAGCGAAATTATTGATAACGCTAGTAAGCGCCAAACACAACTTAAAGGATTAATTCAACGATTACATCGTGGAGAAGATAGAGCTGAAGTAGAAGCTGAGTTTAAACGAGATTTTGCGTATGTGACTGGGGCAGAGATTGCACAGATGGAATATAACCTTGTTCAAGAAGGTGTTAGTGTCGAAGAGATTCAAAGCCTTTGTGATGTCCATGCGTCATTGTTCCAAGGATCACTTGCGGAGTTACATCAAGATGTATTAACGATAAGTCCAATTACAATTTTTGAAGATGAAAATAAGGTTTATACAGATTTAGTGAATAAAGCATTAAAGTTCAAACAAGAAACACAAGTTAGTTTGAAGATCGTTAAACCTTATTTACTCGATTTAATCGAAGAATTTAGGACAATCGATACACATTACGCTAAGAAAGAAAATGTGTTCTTTCCATTCTTAGAAAAACATGGTATAGAAACAATTCCACAAGTTATGTGGGGTGTTGATAATCAAGTACGTGAAAAGTTAAAAGAAGCGTTTATTGCGCTAAATACAAGTGATGAAGTCAATCACATGATGGATAAGTTCTATCAAATGGTTGATATGGTAAAAGAAATGATTACCAAAGAGAATATGATCTTGTTTCCATTATTAAGAGATACATTATCAGAAGATGATTTCAAAGCGATTGCGAAAGCACTCGAAAATCCTGAGGCTGGCTTATATAAAGCGGTCGAGGAAGAAGTTGTTAATGTGGATACAGAAACAGTAGATGGTGATATTCGCATGACTTTAGGTCGTTTATCAACAGTTGAAGTTAATGCGATTTTAAACACATTGCCATTTGATATGACTTTTGTCGATGCGGATAATAAAGTAAAATACGTGTCACAAGGTAAAGAAAGAATCTTTGATCGTCCTTCATCGGTTATCGGACGTCCAGTTCATCTCTGCCATCCACCGCAAAGTGTTCATGTCGTAATGAATATCGTAGATGATTTACGGTCGGGTAAAAAGGAACATGAAGATTTCTGGATAAACTTTAAAGGTAAGTTTGTGTTTATTCGATACTATGCAGTTAGGGATGAAGCAGGAGCGTATTTAGGCTGTATCGAAGTGACTCAAGACTTAACTGAAATCAAACAATTAGAAGGCGAAAAACGTTTAGCATCTTAAATACCTGGAAACAGGTATTTTTTTATAAAATTCGACTATAATAGAATTAGGTGAACGTATGAAAATAATAGCGATAGATGCAGGTGGGACAAAAGCTCGTTTTGCGTTATACGATGAGAATGGTTCAATCATTAAGAGTTTAGAACATCCTTCTCTTCATCCTTTACAGATTGGTTATACCAATATGGCAAAGGCATTACGGTTTGGAGTAAATACTTTATTGGGAAATGAAACTGCTGATTTCATTAGTTTTGGGTTGGCTGGATATGGTATGAATCCAAAAATTAGACAATCAATTGAACGTGCCATCAAGAAACAATTTCCGCATGAACACTATTCAATTCAAAGTGATGTGGATTGTGCACTCATGTCTGCCCTTAAAGGAAATGATGGAATTATGATTATATCTGGTACAGGTTCAATTGCGCTTAGTCAATCCAATGGACTTAGACATCGTGTGGGTGGATGGGGTTATTGGGTAGGTGATGAAGGCAGTGCATTCTGGATTGGGAAACAGGTATTAAGCGTTTTTAGTAAGATGGCTGATGGACGATTAAAGAAAACAGAACTATTTGATTGTGTTATGGATAGTTTAGTGTTAGAAGATCCAAGTGAGATTATTAAGATATTAAGTGATCATAAACGTCCAAAAGAGGCAATCGCTTCTCTTGCTCGTGTGTGTTACGTAGCATCCACAAAGAACGATAAACACGCAATACAGATATTTAAATCTGCGGCTCATGAACTCGCAATCCTTATCGAAACATGCTTAAAAATGAATCCAGAATTACATACAATACGATTATCAGGTGGTGTATTTGAATCAGGGGATGTAGTGCTTAATCCATTAATTGAGGCATTACCTAAACACTTAGATATTCAACCGAACATTAATCCACCACTGTATGGAGCGTATCTTATTGGTAAATTGAAAATGGGAGAAAACATATGAGAATAGGGATTGTTGGGATTGGGGATATTGCGAAGAAAGCGTATTTACCAATCTTATCGAATTTGAAGGATTTAACCATTGTGCCATGTACTCGTAATCAGGACACATTGAACGAAGTAATGGCTCAATACCATTTATTTGAAGGCTATACTGATTTAGATGATTTGATTAAAAGCGGTGTCGATGCGATTTACGTGACATCGAAAACAGATGTTCATTATGCGATGGCCAAGAAAATTTTAAGTGCTAAAATCCCATGTCATTTAGATAAACCGATATCGATGAATTTTGATGAGACGCAAGAGCTAGTAAAGTTAGCTAATGATACTAACACATTGTTCATGATTGGATTTAATCGTCGATTCGTTCCTTATATACAAGAAGTTGTTTCATATGGGAAACCAGATCTTGTCGTCTATCAGAAGAATCGTGATTTATATCCGGATTCGATTAGAAGGTTCATTGTGGAAGATTTTGTACATGTGGTAGACACAACGCGTTTTCTTTTACAAGATGAAATAATCGATGTTAGAGTTCAAGGTAAGAAGATTGATGGAAAACTTGTGCATGTAGTTGTACAACTAATCACCGCTTCGAATCAAGGTATATTGATTATGAATTATCTAAATGGAGTGACTGAAGAGGTCATAGAAGTTATGCATCCTCAGAAGAAGAGTATTATTCGTAATTTATCAAGTTTAGAAACGTATGAAAAGAGTGTATTAACTAAGAAACCTGAAAGTGATTGGATTCCTACTTTAAAGAAACGTGGTTTTGAGAACTTACGCAATGCGTTTATCGATGCGCTTGTAAATAATAAACCAAGTCCAGTTAGTGGGGACGACGCATTGATAACCCATCAGATTTGCGAAAAAGTTGTCGAATTACTAGAAAAACAATAATTTGAGAGGGTGAAAATGGTTGAGATTATAAATAATTTTGATTTTTTTGAGATGTTAAAACAAAGATATGGATTTGTTTTATATGGTGAAGTTGCTTATGCAAATATAAATGGATTTGGTTATTCGCTCAGTAAAGATAAACACAAACATTATGAGTTATCAACTTCAGTAAATTTTAATAGTAAGCTTGGAAGGAATGCAGTTATACATGTTTTAAAGGAAATATATGACGAACTGAAAACAGATAATACAATAAGTGGTAATCATTTTATATCAATTGTTTTTCGTTCAAGTCAACTCGATGAGAAATTTCTAGACAAAATACAGCTAATAATTAATAGGTTAGAAGAATTGTTTACTGAGTTAAATCTAAAACCATCGTGTAGTAATTGTAATAGAGAAGGTAATTTTGATTTATATTTTAGAAATAATATGATTCAACCGCTTTGTGATAATTGTTTGGATAAATTAAGTATAAATCATCAAAAAGTAATCGAAGATAATAATAAAAGAACTTACTTAATTGGAGCTTTTGGGTCGCTTTTAGGTGCATTTTTTGCGGGATTTATATGGTTATTTTTAACATACATTGGCTTTGATTATTTAATTGTTGGTGTGATTTTTGGATTATTTCCACTTTTTGGATATGTATATTTTAAAGGGAAAAAAGGTAATGGAATGTTTTGGATTATTCTTTTCTCAATCACATTCGGGGTTCTCATTACCCAAATTTCACTATCATCTTTGAACTTATATTTTGATAATGAATATAATTTAACTTTAATTGATGCAGTAAAATATGGAATAAGTTCACTATATGACTTCGAGCTATTTTACGTTGATAGAGTCTGGATGTACTTATTGAGGTTATATGCGATTGGATTTGCGGCAGGCATTAGCACATATTTCTATATTGTTCGAACAGAGAATTCTACTGTTTTTAAACCATTTATTAAAATCGAAGTTGAAAAAAATATCTAATTTTGTAAAGATTTACGATTTATTACAAGTCAAATGAGGATAAAACGATGATAAAAAGAATGCCGGCTTTATTCGTTGGTCATGGATCACCGATGAATGCGATAGAAGATAATAAATATGTACAGGGATGGAAAGAGATTGCAGGATTATTTGATAAGCCTAAGGCAATTCTGGTAGTTTCAGCGCATTGGGTAACACAAGGAACACGAATCAATGATTCTATTAAGCCCAAACAAATTTATGACATGTATGGATTTCCTGAAGAGCTATACCAAATTGTTTACGACGTACAGGGTTCACCTGATTTTGCGCATGAAACAATTAAACACATTAAACGAGAAGTGATTGTGGATAATAGTTGGGGAATGGATCATGGTACTTGGTCAGTTCTATGTAAGATGTATCCTGATGCGGATATTCCTGTATTTCAACTGAGTATCGATCATAAAGCGAGTGCTGAAGCACATTTTCAAATCGGACGTGAAATAAGTGCACTTCGTGATAAAGGTGTATTAGTTCTTGGAAGTGGGAATGTCGTACATAACTTATCACGTATTAATTGGGATATGAATGGTGGTTATCCCTGGGCTGAAGAGTTTGATA
>DASSDQ010000119.1:0-5881 GCA_035697025.1 Erysipelotrichaceae bacterium
CCATTACTCTATGAAAGTAATGGTGAACATTACTTTGATGAAGTATGGGTTGTTGTGAGTGATGAAACAAAAATGGTAGAACGATTAAAAACAAATCGTAATTATACAGATCAAATGATACAAGAACGACTTCAACACCAAATGTCACAACATGAAAAAGTGTTATTAGCCGATCGAATCATTGATAATAATTCAGATGTAGAAAATATAAAGAAACAAATTCAAGATAACTTGAATCGGATAAAAAAAGAGTATGAACTTAAAAGCACAGGATAAATTTATTGTCGAAAATACACTTGAATGTGTAGATTTTAAACCATTATTCAAAGTATATCAAAGGATTATTGGACCATCCGCATTAACCTTATATGGGTATCTTTTTTATGATAATAGTCCAAAAAACGAAAAAACTCATCAAGATTTATGTAATGAACTAAATATTACGCTCGCTAAATTAGATCAAGATTTCGAACGTTTAGAACAGTTTAATCTAATCGATATCTATATAAAGTATGCTAGTGAAAACCATTATGTGTATAAAGTCAACGCACCATTAACTGTACTAGAATTCTTAAAGAATGATGTGTTTGGACGATTATTCCTAAAATTAGTTGGATCAAGTCAATATGAATTGCATCTAGAAGAGGCAAGTACTCAATGTATATCAATCGATGGGTATGAACCGATTAAACATGCATTAGATAAGACATTTATGCAAACATGGAGTTCACTAGAAGAGAATAGTTTCAATGGTCAAACAGAACATGTCAAAACACGTACTGATTTAAACTTTGATATCCGTAATTTTTTAAGTGAATGCAGTTTATTACTATTTCCAAAACGCTATCGTACTGAATTAGCGATTGAATCGATTAAAGAAATTGGAAGTATATATGGAATTAGTGTTTCACGGATGATTGAACTTGTTGGTAAGTGTTATACCGAAAATGAAACAAGTTTAAATATTAAGAAACTAAGAAAAATGGCATCCAATGAGATGGTTCAAGAATACCCAACAGTTGATTCTGTGTATGATTATCCACCAGTATTATTTCTAAAGAAACTAAGAAAAGATATTGAACCAACAGCACTTGAAAAGTATTTATTAAATCAATTAATTGGATCGATGGGTCTTAGTCCTAATGTAGTAAATGTATTGATCGAATCGAGTTATAAAGCGAATCATCAAACAATTAATACACGTAATGTAGAAATGATTGGTATGCAATGGGCAACCCTTAATATTAAGACGGTTGATCAAGCTAAGAAACAAGCAAGTTTAAACTTTAAATCAGGAAGTACGACCACAAAACGAAGAGTTGAAAAGGTAAGTGATTATACAGCTGTTGAACAAAAGGCATTGAGTTTCGAAGAAGAGAATGCGATTAAAGAAGCATTTATGAAACTTGGAGAAGAATAATGCAAAAGTTAAATGTCAATGTTAGCTTAACGGATAAGCAATTAGAAGAACGTAAAATGCTTGCGGAGAAACTCATAAAAGATAAGCGTGTTCAAACATTTTTAAATGAAAAGAATCAAACAAATGATTTGGTATATGAGAAAGTATCGATGTTTGAAACATGGTGTCATAACTTAGATAAATGTATCAATTGTCCTGGTTTACATGCGTGTAAACAAGATGAAAATGGTTATGTATTATCTCTTGATATCGATCCACTTTTAAACTTTGAACTTAAACCATGTCGTTATCAAAAAGATAAACTTGAACAAACTGCACATAAGAAGTATTTCGTTATGCAAGATATTCAAGATGAATACCTACTTGCGGATGTACGCAAACTACTTGATGTTAAAGCAGATGCTGGATATCTTGATTCAGTTAAGAAAATACCTGTTTGGTTAACAGATTTAAAAAAAGGATTATATCTATTTGGAAGTCTTGGGACAGGTAAAACCTATCTTGCGATGGCAATCTTAAACTATTTTGCGAAACAAAATAAAAAAGTAGCGTTTGTGAGTTGTCCAAACTTTGCGTATCAATTCTATAGTTCTTATACTGAAGATGATAAACGTGAAGTTAAACTTGAACAATTACGTAATGCATACTGTATTGTATTAGATGATATTGGGGCTGAAACATATTCTTCATACTTCAGAGATGAAATATTATTCCCATTATTAAATGATCGGATGGAGAAACATAAATTAACAATCTTCACGTCGAATCATGATTTAAGTGCTTTAGCGAATCACTTTAGGTATAACCAAAAAGGGGATGATGAGGCATTAAAATCTAAACGTTTAATTGAACGGATAGAACGTTTGTCAGATGCACACCTTATTGGTGGATTAAATCGAAGAATATCACGCTAAATATGTGCTAAAAATTACACAAATACAGTGTAAAATGGTATCATTTTACTGGATTAAGGAGGCGTGTCTATGCTTAAACGCATTGGAGTACTAACATCAGGTGGAGATTCACCTGGTATGAATGCGGCCATACGAGCTGTTACACGTTCTGCGTTATCGCAAGGCGTAGAGGTTGTAGCAATTGAAGATGGTTTTAAAGGTATGGTTGAAGGCAAGATGTATTTGATGAATTCAAAGTCTGTCAGCGATATCATGTTTAGAGGGGGAACGATTTTAGGTTCTGCTCGATTACCGGAATTTAAAGACATTGAAGTTCGCAAAATTGCGATTTCAAAACTAGAAGAATTTGGCGTAGAAGCGGTTGTGGTGATCGGTGGAGATGGTTCTTACCGAGGCGCAATGGCATTAACAAACATGGGGATTAATTGTATCGGGTTACCTGGTACGATTGATAATGATATTGTGTCATCTGAATATACAATAGGGTTTGATACTGCATTAAATACTGTAATCCAGAATATTGATAAACTACGTGATACGAGTTCTTCGCATCATCGTTGTTCAGTTGTGGAAGTTATGGGAAATAAGTGCGGTGATTTAGCGTTGTATTCAGGATTAAGCTGTGGAGCTGAAATGATTATTACAGCTGAAACAGGTTATGATGAACAAGAAGTATTAAGACGATTAAGAGAATTAGATGAGACAAGACATAAGAAACACGCCATCGTTGTGATCAGTGAAAAGATTACAGATGTAGAGATGTTAGCGAATAAGATTAGTAAAACAACTAGTTTTTCGGGTCGTTCTACCGTGTTAGGTCATATTCAACGTGGTGGATCACCAACCGCATTCGATCGTGTATTAGCGACACGAATGGGGGATTACGCTGTTGAATTGCTTGTTAAAGGAATTGGTGGGCATTGTGTTGGAATGATTAATAACAAGATTACATCTTTTCCAATAGAGGAAGCATTATCATTACCTAGACCATCTCGCAAACAACTCTTTGAGTTACACCAACGATTAATATAAATTAGAGGAGAAACAAAATGAAACAAATTAGAAAAACAAAAATTATATGTACGTTAGGACCTGCGTCCGAAACACCAGAAATGATTACTAAATTAGCAGAAGCTGGAATGAATATCGTAAGATTAAACTTTTCACATGGTGATCATGAAACGCATGGTGCGCGTATTAAGATGGTACGTGAAATTAGTGAGACAGCTGGATACAATTTAGGTATTATGCTCGATACTAAAGGACCAGAAATCCGTTGTGGAGAAATGACAGGTGGAGTATTAACTTTCACAAAAGGCGATACAGTTAAAGTTGTTAAGGAAGTTGTACTTGGTACGAATGAACGTTTCCATGTTGATTGTCCTGAAATGTATGCCGATGTTAAACCTGGTAATTACTTATTAATCGATGATGGTAAAATGCGTTTAACAATTACAGATGTTCAACCGGGTGTATTAACGTGCCGTGTTGAAAACTCAGGTATAATCAAAACACGTAAGGGTGTAAATGTACCTAATGTTAAGTTATCAATGCCATTTATCTCAGAAAAAGATGAAAGTGATATTCGTTTTGGATGTCAAATGGATGTGGATTTCATTGCGGCAAGTTTTGTGCGTCGTGGATCTGATGTTCTTTCCATTCGTAAAATCTTATTATCTGAAGGTAAAACAAATATTCAAATTATCGCTAAGATTGAAAACCAAGAAGGATATAACAATCTTGATGAAATCTTAGAAGTTGCGGATGGAGTAATGGTTGCGCGTGGTGACTTAGGTGTTGAAGTAAGTACACAACTCGTTCCTATCTACCAAAAGAAGATGATTAAACGTGCAAATGAAGTTGGTAAACCAGTTATTACTGCGACTCATATGCTAGAGTCAATGATGGCTAATCCGCGTCCAACGCGTGCTGAGGCAAGTGACGTTGCGAATGCAGTATTAGATGGTAGTGATGCGATTATGTTAAGTGGTGAAACAGCTGCAGGGGAATATCCTTTAGAAGCGGTTAAAACAATGGATACTATTGCGTTAGCGATGGAAGAAATTCTTCCTTACCGTGAACGTTTAGACCAAGCGATTAAGACTTCTCGTAAAACAATTCAAGATGCGATTGGTATTTCCGTAGCGGACTCAGCTTTACAATTAGACAAAGTTAAAGCGATTGTCGCATTTACACAAGGTGGATCAACTGCTCGACGTATTAGTAAATTCCGTCCTACAGTTCCTATATTTGCAGTAACGTTCACAAAATCTGTGCAACGTAAATTAGAATGTCATTGGGGTGTAATTCCTATCTTGTCTGATATCAAGAATGAGATGACAAATGATGATGAACTTGCGACAATCATTGCGAAAGATCGCGGTCTTGTTCGTGGAGACTATGTCATTATTACAGCTGGATATCCTACAGGTGAGGGTACAGCTAATATGATGAAGATTGTTGAAATAAAATAATAATAAATAGAGGAAAGAAATGAAAACGGTAATTGGGATTGATTTAGGTGGCACAAATGTTCGTGTTGCCAAAGTTAGTGAAGATGGTCAAATTTTACAAGTTGTAACTGGTCCTTCATATGCATTAGAGGGTACGGACAAAGTTATGACAAATCTTAAGTCATTAATTCGCCAAATTGATGGATTTAATGAAGTTGTTGGAATTGGGATTGGGGTACCGGGTCCAGTTGATACTGTAAAAGGTGTTATGACGATGGCTACCAATTTACCGGGTTTCGAAAACTATCCTATGGCTCAAGAAATTGAGCGTGAGTTTAATTTACCGACTTATGTTGATAATGATGCGAATGTGGCTGGTTTAGCAGAAGCACTTGTTGGCGCAGGTAAAGGGTATAAAATTGTTTATTACATTACGCATTCTACAGGTGTTGGCGGAGCTTTAGTTGCGGATGGTAAAGTTATTTCAGGTAAGAATGGTTATGCTGGTGAAGTTGGAAATATCATCGTAACAAGTGTTGGTGAGAAGATTAATCATTTAAATGTTGGGGCTGCTGAGAATGTATTTAGTGGTACAGCTTTAGTAAAAGAAGCTAAAGAAAAACTAAATCCTAATATTACTTCCGCTAAAGCGATTTTCGATTTAGCTAAAGAAGGTAATGTAGTAGCTCAAAAAATGATTGATGAAATGGCATATCACTTTGCGGTATTATGTTCCGCAATTGGACATGTTGTAGATCCACATGTATTTGTTATTGGTGGTGGTGTATCAAAATCACATGAAGCATATTTTGATAAAATTTTAGAAAATTACAATAAACTAGTGCATGTTGGTATGCGCAATCCATTATTCAAACGTGCTGAATTATCAGAACCTGGAATTGTTGGGGCTGCTATGTTACCAATTTCACATGGACAATAAGGAGATTTATGCCAAGTAAGAAATTATTACATAAATACGCAGAAGTCGCTGTTAAAGTTGGTGCTAATGTTCAAAAGGGTCAACCTTTAATGATTAGTGCTAATGTTGATACTAAAGAATTTATTCGTATATTAGTTGAAGAAGGATATAAAGC
>DASSDQ010000120.1:0-5740 GCA_035697025.1 Erysipelotrichaceae bacterium
ATGCCTTTACACCAATCACGTGAATTAAATAATGTCTTACTCCCATTTATCCAAGAACTTATTCCAGAAAAAAATATCGTCGATCATCAGAAATCATTTGCGGCAGGTGATATGGGAGATCTTTCCCTATTCAAACCAACCATTCAATTAGGCTTCTCAGGTTGTAAGGGACTTGTCCATGGCAAGGATTTCCGTATGGTTAATTCTGATGAAGCATTGATCTATCCAGCGTATGTATTGTTGTCTACAATCGAGGATATCTTTAATCATCCGTCCAAATTAAATACGATTATTGATAATTACCCGACTCAACTCACTTTAGATGATTATCGTAAAATTCACAAAGTTTAATACATAATGTTATATATATGATAAGTTCTATATTTTTTTGTATAATAATGTTACTCTAATAGTATGAACTACATATACTTAAATAAAGAATTAAGGATGCCTTTGTACAAACAAATCCATCAAAGTATTCGTAACGCAATTTTAAGTGGTGAACTCGAAAATAATGCGGCTTTACCATTTGAAGAAGAAATTGCGGAGTTTTATAATGTCAGTCGTATTGCGGTACGTATGGCATATGAAGCCCTTGCGAATGAAGGATTGATTGTTCGAATTAAACGTAGAGGTACATTCGTGTCAAAGCGACCGATCTTATCGTTTAAGGATCATGATATCGTTCGAATCAAACGTTTGATTGAAAGTTTAGGCTATTCATATAGCCAACGAAATCTTTTAATTGAGACGATTAAATCAGATTACGCACAATTCCCTGAAATTCTAAAACCGATTCGAAATGAAGCATTGCGTATTACTCAACTCATTCAAATTGATCGAATGCCGTTTGCGATTGTGGAGTACTTTATTCCGCATGATGTAAACCTTTATCAATCTGAAACGATACTCCATAGTGAAGATACGTTTATGGCCATTGATAAAGTACTACAGTTGAAATTAAAGAAAGCTCAGATTCTATATCGAGGTGAAAAAGTTCGAGATATCTATGCGAAGTCTTTAGGCATTGAACCAAGTGCTTCAGTTATCCATTACACGATAAACTATAAAGATGATCAAGATCATATACAGCTTTATTCAAGTATCGTTATTAATGGTAATACGAATATTCACACCTATACGTTTGAGGTACAAACATGATTGAGAAATACATTCAACTTGATAAACGTCGTAATCAAACCATTAGTAAACAATTAGAATTATCATTGTATTCTATAATTATGTCCAAGACATTTCCGGATGATTATTCATTTCCTCCAGTACAAGAATTAGCTGATACATTGCAGATCAATGTAAAGGATGTACAAACAGCGTATAATGCGTTGATCAAATCGAATGTACTAGAGTTTGTGGATTCTTATAAGATTAAGAAGAATATCTTACCAACTGCACAGAATTATGTTCTAAGAGCGATTGTAGAGAGTATAAAGGCGATTGGATTAGAACCTAAGATTGTACACATTGACCAGATTAATCTAACTAGCGCTTCAATTAAGAAGTCTATAAAAGAGTTTGATGATGATGATAATCTCGTCTTAGTTAAACGTATTTATACCGGTAATGATCATCCAATTGTTTATTTGGATGAGTATTTATCCACAAAGTACTTACCAGATATCAACACTTTAGATTTAACTGATTTCAAGTTCTATCCTTATGTATTTGAAGTTAAAAAAGATACTTACACAGTTAAGCGTGAAATGCGTATTGATAGTATGCCTAAATATATTGCGCATGCATTAAGTCATTCTGAAGGAATCCCTTCAATTCACACTACATCTAAGTGTTATAACTCAGAAGGACATTTAATCGAAGCTTCTGAAATATGGGCTGTAGCAGATTACTTTAAGTTTACGGTTGATGTGGATCTATAGTTGCGGTTATAACCGCATGTTAGTGTATAAAACAATAAAGTTGCGGTCATGTCCGCAACTAATCAAAATATTTATTAAAGTTGCGGTTATAACCGCAACTTTATTTACTTTATACAAAACATAGTGTATATTGAAACTATGGAAAAGCAAACACAAGTCAAACGAGAGATCTATCTAAATAAACTAATTGAATTTAAAGATACCGAATTCGTGAAAGTTATTACAGGCGTTAGACGTTCTGGTAAGTCGAGCATTTTAAACATGTTCAATACATATTTGTTAACAAATAAAATTGAACCGGAACAAATAATATCCATTAATTTTGAACATCCTGATTTTCAAAATCTATTAACTTATGCCAATTTGTACAATCACATCGTAAAGTTAACAACCAAAAACCAAAAATATTATTTTTTATTTGACGAAATACAGGAAGTAAATGAATGGCAGAAATTAATTAACGGATTAAGAGTTAAGTATGATTGCGATATTTATATTACTGGCTCTAATGCAAATATACTATCAGGAGAATTGGCGACATATTTATCTGGCAGGTATGTCGAGATAAAAGTATACCCACTTTCATTCAAAGAATTTCTAGATTTCAAAGAATATTCAGATGTGACTAAAATGGAATTTCATTATGATGAGTATATTAAAAATGGCGCATTTCCTTCGGTCGCATTATTAAAAAATGAAGGAATTGTAGATGATGTGATTAAAGGAATTTATAATAGTATTCTATTAAAAGATGTAATGTTGCGTGGAAATATAAAAGATGGATATCTTCTTGAAAGACTTGTTGAGTTTATTTTTGATAATATAGGTAATCCTGTCACAAGCAATTCTATCGCAAATACATTAAATACATATGGTACAAAAACTAGAAATGAAACAATAGATACATATTTAACTTTACTTGAAAACTCATTTATCATTTATAAAGCTAATAGATTTAACATTAGAGGAAAAGAACTTCTTAAAGGACAATCTAAATACTATTGCGTAGATATCGGTTTAAGAAATGCGTCCATTGGCCGAAATAGAGGTAACTATGGAACAATACTTGAAAACATTGTTTATCTAGAACTTCTTAGAAGAGGTTATGAGGTATCTGTTGGAAAATTAGATACATTAGAAATAGACTTTGTTTGTACAAAAACTAGCGAAACTCGATATTACCAAGTCGCTTATGATATACCAAAAGATAGTAATAGAGAGTCTGAAAATTTATTAAGAATTCCGGATTCATATAAAAAAACCATCATTACCGCTAACCGTATGGCTACTGGAAATATTGATGGTATTGAAGTAAAGCATATAATCGATTTCTTATTGGAAGATTAAACAAAGGGATAACCCTTTGTTTTTTAATATGTAACTGTATTCTTCGTAACCCCGATTGGCGCATCTGGATTATATCCTCTGGCAACAGAGCACATGAAGGCTAAGAATTGGGATAAAACAAGATTCATAAATAATGCGTTAATATAATTGTTATTCGCATCAATCAAAATCGATGGATATTGTTCCGCAATCTCTTTCTGATCTGTAAATGCAAGTACAGGCATTTGTTTATCCTTATGCATTTTTTGGATTAATTCGATTGAATCATAATTAGTAAATTGGTCCGCAATATAGAATAAAGCTGGAAAGGTATTATTATTCGCTGTCACAATCGGCCCATGTCGATAATCACTACTTGCGTAACAACGAGCATCAATGGTACAGGTTTCTTGAAACTTCAATTCGATTTCTAAGCCCATCGCAAATTGAATACCACGAGCGAAGATTAATAGTCCTTTTTCATCTTTAAACATTGGGACAAATTGTTTAACTTGATCTTCATAGCTTAATGCTAACTTAATGGATTCATCGAGTTTACTTAGTGTTTTAATTAATTCTTTATCCTCAGAGATATGCGCAATAATCGCCATTAACAGCACTACTTGCGTCATAAATGATTTAGTCGCAGTGACACAATATTCAACACCACACTCATTATTTAGATTAATATCACCGATCTTAGATAAAGCAGAATTAGGTACATTAGTAATGGTTACAGTTTCTGCACCTTGATCCTTACAATACTCCACAACCTTAATGACATCCAATGCGCCACCGGATTGTGATACACCGATACACAGTGTATTCGAATAATCGACTTTACCTTGATAGGCTGTAATAATCGATGGTTGAACGAGTGATACACGAATTTTTGTATGAATCTCTGCGATATATTTCGCAATTAAACACGCATGTTCACTTGATCCTCGAGCTACCAAGATAATCTCTTTGATATTACGAACGCGTACGATTTCCGCTATTTCTAAGAAATACTTATGATTCTTTTTTAATGTATTTGGCACAACTAAAGCTTGTTCATAAATTTCGTTGTACATGTAATACGAATTATAGGGTTTAACTAACATATCACGTCTCACCTTCTATCCAAACGGATATTTAATACTCAAAATAAAACAGGGTAGAAAGTCTACCCTGTTTAGATTCTTATAGAATTCCTAAGAATGATAGTACAATCGTTAATACAATCGTAACTAGGATAAGAATTGTAGGACTTACTTTCTTAACACGAATGAAGTAGAACATTGTGAATACATATGCCAATGGTAACAGATTAGGGAAAATCTTATCAATGAATGCGGTTTGGATCGAAATCGTTACACCTTCATTAATTGTGATGGTAGGAAGTAATGTAATGTGTACATAAGCCGCAGCCAATGCGCCAATAACGGTTGTCCCTAAGATTGTGGCAGCACGTGATAGTTTCTTTGAACTTTCTCTTAATGAATCAAGAGCGGTAGTACCAAGTTCGTACCCTGCTTTCGCAAGTGGGAAACGCATCAAGAAGATACCAACGTAAACTAAGAAGAATAGGATTGGACCAATTACATTGCCTTCAAGTGCGAAGGATGAACTGATACCAGCCATTATAGGTAATACAGTAAACCAGAAGATCGCATCGCCGATACCAGCTAATGGACCGAATAGACCAACTTTAATCCCTTTGATTAGATTACGGTCTGAACCATTTTCTTCTAAGGATAATAATAATGTCATTAGGAATGGAACAAGTGTAGGATGCGTATTGATGAATTGCATATTATCGGTCATCGCGGCAGCTAAACCTTGTTTGTCATCTTTATAAATTTTTTCAAGTGCTGGCAACATTGCGACTGTCCAACCACCTGCTTGCATACGTTCATAGTTGAAGGATGCTTGTAGGAAGGCTGAGCGATACGCCATTGCGGTTATATCTTTACTCGTTAATACTTTTTTAGATTCCTTCATTTTGAGCACCACCCTTCGCTTTATCTTCATCTGACTTCACAAAGAAATAATCGTACATTCCAAGTGCTAGACCAATTACCGCTACTGGTAATAAGTTTGCGATTGGTAAGTATGTAATTAAGAAGAATCCAATAATGAAGAATGGAATGTATTTTAGTTTTAACATTACATTTAACAACATTGCGAATCCGACTGCAGGTAGGATACCACCAGCTATTTCTAGACCATGGATTAACCATGCAGGTAGTACTTCAATTAGGGATCTTAGTAAATCTTGAGCTGCATAAGCAGATAAGAATACGATGACACCATACGATAGAGCTACGATTGCGGTCGTTAAATAGTTTAAGTTCGTTAAACCCTTAACATCCGCATTTTCTGCATAATGATCCGCTTTTGCCATAAACATTGAGAATGATGAGTAGAAGAATAAGATTACGTATTGCATAAGAATACTAAATGGTAATGCTAAACCAATCGCTAATGCTGGACTTGTATTTGTCGTATACGCAATAACAACTGTCATAACCCCT
>DASSDQ010000121.1:0-2677 GCA_035697025.1 Erysipelotrichaceae bacterium
TATTTAGACGATGAGTTAATCCATGAACATGTACAACCTGAATCCTTAGAGCTGCATATGCCGCCAACAAGTTTATGGGTACTAGTAAATATTCCTGAGAATTCAGTTGGTAAAACGTTACGTATTGATTATAAAACATCGGTATCCGCATTCTCTGGTGTAATAAATGAAGTTTATTTGGATCGTAAGGCTATGGTTCTACATAGTTTATTTGCTTCGCAAAGCTTTAGTTTCGGGGTGTTTTTATTACTATTTTCATTTGGTGTAATCACAATATTCACTTCTTTTGCGTTTAAAAATGCACAAGATTTACGTTTGTTATATCTTGGATTTATGTCCATATCCTCTGGAATATGGATACTAGCAGAAGCACGATTGCTTCAATTCTTTATTGGTAATCGATTTATACTAGGTTCAATCGCATATTTAATGATTCCAATTATGGCCTTATTCTTTGCGCTGTATATAAAAGACGCAATAATTACAGAACCTAAATTTAAACGACATTTAAAGTACTTAGCATTTACCTTTATTGGGCTTGTTATTATAAATGTAGCACTTCAATTATTAGGTATATTAGTGTACATCGAAATGATGCAATATACCTTACCAATCATATTTATTAGCGCAATATATGCGGCATATTTAATCTATTTAGAAATTACGAAATATCAAAATGATGAGGCAAAACGTTTCGTTAAATTTACTTTGATATTACTAATAAGTTTAATATTTGAGATTGGTTCATTCTTTTTTCATGCATTTAGTTCAATATCATCTTATTTCAGAATAGGAATAATCGTTTTCTTCATATTATTAGCAATCGATACATTCATGTATATTCGAACGAATATGCGTAGACGAGATGAAACGATGTTGCTAGAAAAGATGGCATACAAAGATTTCTTAACAGGTGGCTTTAATCGATCAGCTTATGAGCGTGATGTAGAACAGTTTATTAATTCAGATAAACAATTCAGATTAATTCTTCTTGATTTAAATGATTTGAAGCATATTAATGATACATTCGGACATGGTCAAGGCGATGAGGCAATACGATTAGTCTTTAAAGCGATGGAGGCTGGATTTGTATCAGGTCAGAACTATCGTATTGGAGGAGATGAATTCGCAGTACTTGTGGATGACATTGATCCAGAACGTTATTTGATATGTGTTAAGCATTTCCAAGACATACTAAAAGAGACGACAAAAGATTTTGTTTATCCATTACACGTCGCAATCGGTACAGATATCTATTCAAATGAAAATTGGGGACAATTCTCAAAATTCTATCATCATGTCGATCAAAGAATGTATGAACATAAGACAAAAATAAAATCAGCTGACTAATGTCGCTGATTTTTTAGTTATTTTTAAGCCATTCTTTTGCGGCTTCTACTTCTGCTTCAACTAAGCGATGACCATAATTCTCCCAGTGAAGTGTTACCTTTGCGTTCGCTTCACGTAATAATTTTTCAAGTTCAATACTTTGTTCAGGAAGACAAATTGGGTCATTTTTACCAGCCCCAATAAATACCGGAATTGAATCTAGATTTGGTAGTTGAACATGAATTGGAACCATCGGATGAAAGAGAATTGCTTTACTTAATGCGTTGCTGTAGTGAAATAAAATACTAGCCGCAATATTCGCGCCATTTGAATACCCCAACGCAACAACCCTATTTCGATCAAATCCATATTCTTGTGCAGCTTGATCGATGAATTCTTTTAATTGATGTGTACGAGCAACCAAATCAACTTCATCAAATACACCTTCTGACAAACGTTTAAAGAACCGATTCATTCCATTCTCTTTAATTTCTCCTCGAACACTAAGAATATTGTATTCAGGATTAATCATATGCGCTAAAGGAAGTAAATCTCTCTCATCTCCACCTGTACCATGTAGTAATAAGAAAGTCGGATTATTTAAATTCTCTTTTTGAAATATATGTTTCATGTTACGCTCCCTGTTTACCTAGTTTCTTGAGTAAATCTTGTAAGGTGATTTCTTCTTCAGATTCCAAAATGTTTATCACATTACGTAATTTTTCGACATGTTTAGAATAAATCTGATCCATTAATAATCGACCTGAATCAGTTAAATGCACAATATGTACACGTTTATCTTCCACATGTTTCACTTTTGTAATATAGTCTTTTTTAACTAAATTCTCAATTACATAGCTCATACTTGATGAAGCGATTAGTACTTTATCGCAAATGGTTTGAACAGACTGAGGTCCTTTATGATATAAGACCTCAAGTGCGCCAAACTCAGAAGGATTTAAACCGTATTGAGAAACATCCTCCAAGATTACTTTTTGAATTGTGTTTGTAGCACGGAATAGTACCGTTATTGTTTTCAAATCATTATTCATTGAAATACTCCTTTGGATAGTGTTTCGTACTTCTCACGGTATCAATCGGTCTTACAATGGACTCAATGTAATCACGTTTGTTTCTAAATTTTGGGGGTAAAGCAAGCTTTTCACCAAGTATTTCATAGGGTTCCTCATCATCGATAAAACCAGGTCCTTCTGTCGCAAACTCAAATAAAATACCAGGATATAGACGAGTATAAAGGGATTTAAAATAGAAACGATCCACAAACCCTGAATGACCTGCACGAATCGAATTCAATTGTTTAATCCATAATTCAATATCTTCAGTATCA
>DASSDQ010000122.1:0-4418 GCA_035697025.1 Erysipelotrichaceae bacterium
TTATCAGAGGATTGAGCATCTTGAATTAGTTTGGGATCAATTTCGGATGATTGATAATCCATCGATAAAGGATAGAAATCTATCCCATAATCTGTAATAAAGGTTTCAAAACTCTTACCAGCCACAATCCTTACAGATTTATTTAAATGAATAAGCTGTTGAGCAAGGGCGATGTAGGGTTGAATATCACCGCGTGAACCTGAACAAAGTATTGTGATCATATAATCCTCCATAATCATCCAACAACGTGTTGTATAATTAATTATGAGATTAATAGGATTAGGAATCAACCAACAATAATAGGAATACTGTTGGAAATATTATAAAGGAGTCATGATGCATAAAAGAGAAGATATAACTTTACAGACAAAACAGAATATAATGGATGCGTTTTGGTCACTCTATTGTGAAAAAAGAATCGAGAAAATATCAGTTAAAGAAATTACCGATAAAGCAGGATATAATCGTAGTACTTTCTATCAATACTTTATTGATGTGTATGATGTACTAGATACAATCGAAAAAGCTCTAATTCCAACATTGAATGAATTACCTCCGATTATGATTGGTTCAACACAAAGAGGAATGCCCATTGATGCGTTTTTCGAATTATATGAGAAGAACAGTAAATACTTTTCGGTACTACTGGGTGAAAAAGGTGATCCAGCCTTTGTTGGGATGTTAAAGAACACAATAAAACCACTTATAGTACAAGAAATTACAAGTGGTTTAGATGTCGATAGGATTGAATTAGATTATGTTTTAGAATACACGCTCTCTGCCATGATTGGGGTTATGAGTTATTGGTATAAACAATCCAATCGATTGTCGTATGACAAGATTCATCAATTAATTCATAAACTTATGATTCAAGGAGTTACGGATTTATTTTGATTGAAGCTTCTTCAAGTATTTGTCGAATTAAACTAGTTTTACTAGTCGTATAAGAATCTCGGTCGTTAGGATATTTATACGCTAAATCTATCTTCAATTGATCATATTCTTGAGCTCTTATGGTATTAAAATTAAGGTAATCCCTAAAGTTTATATAATTATTCCAATCTAATCCATTATGTATCACGATATGTATATGATGTGTTCGAATATCTTGTGATGAATCTCCCATCACAAATAAGAGTTGGTTTGAAACATCTTGTCCTCTATAAATAATATTTTTTTGTGCGAGAGAAGTGATTAAAGTTTGTACATCTTCAAGACATTTAACGCCTACGACAATATCGATAATGGGTTTTGCGTGTATATGTTGGATTGCGGTACTTCCAATATGTTGAATATCAATGGCAGTATCTTTAAATATCATTCGAAGTGTTTCAATTGTTTTTTGTGCAATTAATTTCCAGTTTTCATCATGACTTTCTAAACGTACATACCCTTTTTTTAAACCAATCATTTTATCTCCTTAAAGCATTTCTTCTTTCGATATTTGTATCACAATCTTACCTTTTGAATGTCCTTTTTCGAACTCTTGATAAGCTTCAATACCCTTATCAAATGTATAAACTTTTTCGATTAATGGTTTGATTTTCTTCTCACTAACAAGTTGAATAATACGTTCTAGATCATTACGATTCGATTTTGAGTTTAAGATCTTAAATTTATTATTACCCAGGGAATAAATTGGACATAAAATAAGATTCTTGATGAATTGTTTGATTGGTCCACCAACCATAACATAAGTGCCATTAGGCTTAAGTAGGCGTTTATGGAGCGATAAAGGATATGCCCCATTCACCGCAATGATCAAATCATAGGTTTCTTTAAGTTGATGTAAATCATCTTTTTTATAATTTATGACAATATCAGCCCCAAAATCACGAGCACTATCTACATTATGCGTACTACAAACTGCGGTCACATGAGCTTTAAAGTATTTAGTAAGTTGAATCATGAATGATCCAACACCACCACTTGCCCCAACGATAAGTACTTTATCGTTTTCTTTAACTGGTTTAAATAGAGTAAGAGCTTGAAGTGCAGTAGTCGATGCGACAGGACAACTCGACGCATCAATTAAAGATAATGTGTCTGGAACTTTTACAAGTTCACTCGCTTGTGCCACGGCGTATTCCGCAAGACCACCAAATCCTGCATTGGATGTGTCTACGACAACTCGATCACCTACTGAAATTGATTGAACATCTTTACCTAATTCTTCCACTATTCCCGCAATTGAATTACCTAAGATACCTGATTTAGGTAAACCAGAATTAAGTTGGACTAATCGATAGTCACCAGCATTTAATGCCGTAGAAACGACCTTTATAAGAACTTCATTGTTTAATGGAATAGGTTTATTTATCTCATTAAATGAAAAAGATTTATTTTTATAGATTAAAGCTTTCATTTTGAATCATCCTTTACTTCATAGTTAAATACCTTGGTGATCGGACAATTAAACGCATCCGCAATACGAAAGGCAAGTTCTAATGTTGGGGCATATTTCCCTGCCTCTATAGCCATAATTGTTTGACGTGATACACCTGCTTTTTCCGCAAGCTCTTGTTGGGTCATTTCGTTTTCAAAGAAACGAAGTGTACGGACTTGATTAGTGATTTTGAATTTCTTAGCCATTATATACACCTTTAAGACTGAAATAGATACTTACAAGACCTTCTATTAAACTACCAAAGAAGAAGGATAGAAACATAATATTAATCGCAAGTATCGCAGAATTTCCAATCGCTAGATAAATCAAACCTGTCACAAATCCAATACCTGCGACCCCATATCCTACTTGAAGAGATTTTAAATCTATGAGTTTAGTCATTTCATCTTCAACCATTTCAATTTCTAAGGATTTCTCAATGGCTTTATCGCCTTTGTCTCTTTCGTGGATTGCGATTCCAACAGATAAGAAAATATGAAATAGAATATGTAGAATAATGGTTAAAACGACACCAATTCCAATGTGAACTAACATAGTAATTGCCCATACTCTTAGATCTGTTTGTGTTTCGATAAGAGGTAAGGATTTGGTGATATAAAGCACTAAAATAACGATACTAGAAATGATATTAACGAGTGTTTTCTTAACGTGATACGACACAAATGTGCTCCTTTTTGTCCAAATGACTATAAGTATATACACAATGTATAACAAACTATACATTGTGTCAAGTTATATGTTCATAAATTCGACTATTTTATCGTTATTATCCAATAGTGAAATGACAAAACTGAGTAAAAATAGCTGTTTTTTGAATATTATTCATGTGAAAAGGAGGTGAAATTTGCCAAGGTTGATAAAGGTATGCTAAAATCACGAAGTCATCAGATAAAGGAGACAAACGATTGATAAAAACTAAAAAAGCATTGTTAGCCGGGGTTATCCTACTTCTAGCAGCGTGCACACAAACAACGGAAAGTACTCATGTTGTGCTACAAAAAGCAGATCAGAACACAATATTGAGCGCAGCACTTGTTTCACCTTTTACGTTTGAAGAAAGCGTTGAGACGACTTATGATACGACACCTATTAAAACGGTACTCAATCCAATGGATAACACACGAACAGGTTATTCTTGGCTAATATCAAAAGTGAGTGAAGGTAGCGTAGGCTATACTGAAACTCGTTATCGTTCAACCTATGATAGTGAGGGAAATCTACTATCAAAAGAATACATACCTGATTCTGAAACCTATACAGAAGGTAAACCAACCATTTATCAGTATGGCGCAACAGTCGCAAAGGGAGCATATTTCAATGCTCGGTCCATTACTAAATATGGATTTGATTGTGTCGGTTGTGGAATAGGTTTAGATGGAAATGCAGGTACATCTGCAGGTATACGCTTAAATGCGACAAGCATACGTCAGTCAAATGGGACTTGGTTAGATGGAATTACGTATGATGGATACTATATTGTGGCGGCTGATAAAGCTTACCCAAATTGTACGATTCTAGAGATTTCAAATCATACTTTTAGTGGTATGGGATTAACGTCTGGAGTTCCATTCTTAGCGCTTGTTGTGGATCGTGGTGGTGCAATTACCACGAATAAACTCGATTTATTTGTAGGTAGTGAGAAAAACATTAACGTGGTGACAAATAAACGTACCGCAAATAGTAAAGTAACCGTCGTTGGATTCCTTAAGTGGACGAAAAACGGATTAGGTGAGAGGATTTGTAAGTAAGTCGATTGTGACTAATAATTAAGATAACGCATCGAACATAAAGTCGATGCGTTATTTTTTTATAGCTTAACACATCGATAAGCTATAATAAGAAATATATTATTAATCTGTTATTATAGTATAGATTGATAAAATATAATAAGAAGATATAATAAAGTTAATAATGAGAGGAACTAGATATGATAAATCGAGCAGGAAAAACCTTAAAGAATCTATCAGGAACATCTTCATATACTTCTTATCAACCTAATCCTTTGACGGAT
>DASSDQ010000123.1:0-4610 GCA_035697025.1 Erysipelotrichaceae bacterium
GACCGATAAAAAGAGAAAAGTAATCATTGATATAGTCTATGTTGTATTAATTGGCTTAAGTATATTTTTTGTACTCAATTATGTCATTCCGCTCATACTACCATTTGTTATTGGTTTTGTGATTGCGTATACATTGAAACCGCTTATTCGTAAGTTAAATCGTGTGACTAAAATTCCTCTTAAATTTGTGTCTTTCTTTACTATTTTATTATTTTATACCTTATTCATAAGTCTATTATTATGGTTTGGAGTTGAATTGTTTAACTATATTAAAACATTGTTTCAAACGTTACCGGATCTATATGAAAATACACTCTATCCATGGCTTAAAGATGGTTTAAATAATCTTCTCTTATTGGCTCAACAACTAGACCCTATGATTTATGATTCAATCGTAGAGTATAACAATAATATTCTACAAACATTTGGTAATCTTATAACGAATGTTTCTCAATTTTCAGTATCTTGGATTACCAATTCCGCATCTAAGATTCCATCACTTTTAGTTAATCTATTGTTTACTGTAATTTCTTCATTCTTCTTTACAACAGATTATCAAAAGATTGTGACATTCTTATTGAATCAATTGAAACCTAAACATCGTGCGTTATTGTTTAATGCACAAGAGTTCTTAGGTTCCACAATTAAGAAATACATTAAGTCTTACATTATCATTATGTCCATTACATATTTAGAACTTGCGATTGGTTTAAGTATATTAGGTATTGATAAAGCGATTATCATAGCGTTCTTGATAGCGATATTTGATGTGTTACCAATTATGGGGACTGGTGGTATCATGATTCCATGGGTGATTATAAACTTCATGGAGGGTAATTCAGGTTTAGGTATTGGATTGTTTATACTTTATATTGTAGTAACGGTAATACGGAATATCGTAGAACCTAAGGTTGTTGGTGATCAAGTTGGTTTACATCCGATCGTAACATTGTTTGCGATGTTTATTGGGACGAACTTGTTTGGGGTTGCGGGTTTATTATCATTCCCAATTACACTCGCAATTCTTAAAGGTTTACATGATTCAGGTAAGATTGTACTTTATAAAAATGGAGATGAAGAACCCCCTATAACAGAACAAAGCTGATTCAATGAATCAGCTTTTTATTTAATCAAGTAATTGTTGGACTTTCTTTAAGTCTCTTTTACGTTTATACAAAGGCGTTAAATTACCTTGATAGAAAGGATTGCGATTATGATAATCCAATTGTGTATTCGTTTGATATAGAATACCACATGCTAATTTCTCAGTGTTTAATGCTAATTTGAACGCATCATCAATGTTCGATTTATCATGTGTTTCATCTAACCAGTACGTATTACGTTTAAACCATGCGAATGTATTAATCTTGTTATAAGTAACACATGGGTGGAAGATATCTAGTATTGCATAGCCTTTATGTAGGATTGCTTGTTTAATCAATTCTTTTGTCTTTTGTTTATCGCCACTAAATCCTCTAGCCACAAATGTTGCGCCAAGGGATAATGCTAATGCCATTGGATTAATTGGTTCATTATAGACGCCATCAATTTGCGTTGGAGTTACAAGACCAATCGGTGATGTTGGGGCTGCTTGTCCTTTTGTTAGACCATAGACCATATTATCATGTACGATATGCAATAGATTTGGATTTCTACGAATATTATGGATAAAGTGATTACCACCTTCACCATACATATCGCCATCTCCACCTTCCGCAATAACTGTTAATTCAGGATTAACGGCAGCGATTGCGCTTGCGACGGATAGTCCACGTCCATGTAGTCCATTAAAGTAATTGGAATCGATATATTGAGGCATTTTAGCAGCTTGACCAATTCCTGATGAGAATACAACTTGTGTAGGATCTAAATTCAATTCATTAAGTGCTTCTATTATCATATCGCGTATAGGGAAGTTACCACATCCTGGGCACCATGCCATATCGATATCAAAATTAAAGTTAAAGTTAGTCATGTAGTTTCTCCTTTAGTTTGAGTTCAAGTTCATCCACATGGTAAGGTTCTCCATTATATTTTAGGATGCGATCTTTGAGCTTTATACCATATGTCATTTGAAGTAAATTTGCGAATTGTCCAGTTGCGTTGTTTTCGATAATCACAATCTTTTTCGCATTGTTTAATAATTCTTCAACAGATTCTGGTAATGGATAAACTTGTTCAAAATGAACATGTGTTAATTTAGGATTTTCAGATACGATTTCAGATATTACACCGTATGTGGAACCCCAACCAATAATTAAAGTATCTTTTGTTTTTGAGCCTTCTATAATAGGTTCGAGTATATCGGGTTTCATTAAATTAAACTTATTTAAACGCTTTTCATGCATTTTTATACGCATATCAAATGATTCAGTTAATAGACCTTCTTCATCATGTTCATCACTATCAACTTTTACAAAGCCATTACCAAATCCAGGGATACCACGAGGTGACAATCCACTTTCATCAAGTGCATATCGCTTATAATCGCGTTTAGTCTTTACAACTTTATTTTCTGAATATGTTGTTGGGATCGTAATAGGTTTGGTTTGAGCGAGTGATTCTAACCAGTATTGATCACTTAACATAAATACTGGGATTTGATATTCATCAGCCATTGCGAATGATCGCGCCATAAGTTCTACGCCAGATGCTAAACGTCCGGGTGCATAGATGATACGAGGGAATTCACCATGTCCTGCATAAAGAACGAGATTTAAATCAGCTTGTTCAGTACGTGTTGGTAAACCTGTAGCTGGTCCTGGTCGTTGTGCGACATGGATAACAGCAGGGGATTCTGTGATACCGGCTAAACTTACTGCTTCAGTCATTAATGCGAATCCACCACCTGAGGTAGTTGTCATTGCACGTGCTCCTGCATACCATGCGCCAATAACCATATTAAGGGCTGCTATCTCATCTTCTGCTTGTTCGACTAATACATCAAACTCATGTGTTTTAGCCTCTAGAAGCTGCATTAACGAAGTACCAGGGGACATTGGATATGCCGCAAGATAATTAACGCCACCTGCTAGTGCGCCAATACTTAATACATCGTTACCTGTTAATACTTTTAAAGGTGTAAACTCTGTATTTGGTTTGAAATCCATCTTAATCTTAGAACTTTGGGCCAATTCATAGCCTAAGTCAAATGCGGTGGTATTCCCTAAAACGACATCTTCACCTTTGCGAATAAAACGTTTTGAGATAGTTTGGTGCGCAAATTGTTTAGAACCATTTAATAATCCTGAAATGTATCCAAACATTGCGACATTAAAATACAAACGATTACCTGCTTGTTTTGCTAATTCCATAAAATTAATTTCGGTAAACGCGTATTTCTTCTTTTGATCATCGCTTAAAAAGCCACTTTCACCAATAATCTGTGTTTTTGAATGTAATCGTGGAATAAGTCGTTCTAGTGAATGATCGTTGAATAAAAATAAGTAATCAATCGTATAACGTAATGCTTCAATTGGATGGTTAGAGATACGAATTTCAACAGAGTTATTCCCTCCACGAACTCGACTCATAACTTCCTTTGATGAGAAAACGTATGTTTCATGGGTGAGTGATTCAACCAAAAATTCTTCTACAGTCTGTAATCCTTGTCCAGCTTCACCCGATAAAACAATGGTAATAGATTCTTTCATAAAGCTCCTTTCAGATAGATCCATTATCATCAATGTTAAACGCTTCAACTTTGACCTGAAGTTCATATGATGTACATATACTTTAGTTAATATATAGCACAGATTCAAACACAATGCTCATATTGTCAAATAAAAAAAAGATCATTTGATCTTAGGGTTGAAATAAATCGGGTATTTTTTTTGTTTATTCATCAAAATATAAAGTGTATATCCAACTATATATAAAACTGAAATGGCTAAATGCCAATCGTTTTTTAAGATGATACCGTGTATTCCATATCCAATAAAATGCATTAATAAAAACAATAATGATACTTTTGTTATCATAAGTGGTTTCTTTTTATAATAAAAATTCATATAAACTAACATCAATAAGAATTCAAAATTTATAAATAATTGCCAGTAATCTTTTACTATTATGTAGTTATAACTTGAATAGATAAGAAATATTCCCGCCATACTATAAATGATTTTAGTTATTTTATTTGGTTTTGACATGAAGTAATTATTGCATAATATAAAGTTTGAAATGTTTGAAATGACCACGATAAAGTTATTGTGTTAAAATATCCAAAATAGGAAACATATGAAAATAATATTATCACCCAGTAAAACTCAATCCGATATTGAAGTATATAAAGATTTAGAACATCCGAGGTATTATTCTTTTTCTAAACAAATTATTAAAGAAATTAAGAATTATAAGAAAGATGATTTATCAAAGATAATGCATATTACCGATAAACTTCTTGAAGAAACATTCAGTCTATATAAACGGTATAAAGTAAATAAAAACGAATTAATACCAGCAATACGATTATACAAAGGTGTTGTATATGATTGTTTTAATCTGAATGATTTCTCTGAGAATGAAATTAATTACTTAAATGAACATGTACGGATTATAAGCGCATTATATGGTGTCTTAAAACCATATGATGGTATACAACCCTATCG
>DASSDQ010000124.1:0-4565 GCA_035697025.1 Erysipelotrichaceae bacterium
GTATATTTAATGTCTTGCGCATGCATATGTCCACTTAAAACAATGTTTAAATTAAGTTCATCAAAGATTGGGACAACTTCATCACTATTATTAATCACATATCCTTCATATAAACGTTCACTATGTTTAATTAGATTATGGTGCATAACTGTTATGATCTGTGCATTATTATCTCGTGCAATTTGAGTAGCCTCTTTAATCCAACTTAATGTTTCATCGGTAAATTTTCCACTCCCTGTTGGCATATTTAGAATTCCATATTTATTGGAATCTAACATAAGGAGATACACATCTTCTGATGGTGCAGCTAAATAACTTAATCCAGATGGATCACGAGATATTGCCTCATCATAACCATAGTTCTTATAAATCGATTCAAATTCATCCGCAGATACTGTTTCAGCCGTTTTCCATCCACCTATCGCATAATCTTTTGCGAAGGCATTCTCTAAATCATGGTTGCCAGGTACTACGAAAACACGTGTTCCATTCTTCTCTATTTCTTTAAGTTGTTTAGCCAATGCCTCATGACTTAGTTTCTCACCATCATGGGTTAGATCTCCACTTAAGATAAGAATATCTGGTTGGTTCTCTTTGATCGTATTGGTAAATGTACTCATTAACTCATTGGTATAATGTACAAAACGTCCATCCCCAAACTCAAAAACCTGTGCCATTAAATCATCATTGGTCATCAGTTCTTCTGCGAGTAAATGGATATCTGTCGCTACATATAATTTTATATCACTACCCGTTTCTATTTTAGGGTGTGTACTTGAACAAGCACTTAAGACGAGTCCAATGATAATACTTATAATAATTTTCTTCATAACTTTCCTCAAACTTAATCCCTATTATACAAGATGTAGCACAAAAAAAAGAAAGAGATTATCTCTCTTCCTTAATTCTTATTCCCTGCGTTTTCATTCCCTTTGGGCAATACATTAGAATTTCCACGCGGTTCAGTTATTTCAGTTTCTGATTCTGATTCTTCTGTTTCTGAATCATCCCCATTATTCTTTTTCATATTTTTCGTTTCGACTTTTAGTTCTGCTTGGATTTGAAGTAATTCTTCATATGTCGCATCTACGAGTCTTGCACGATATTCTGTTCCAACAAAACCATTTGATTCAAGTTCAGTTAAAACTTTTTCTAAACGTAGTTTTAATTTTTCTTGTTTCTCAACAGTAATATTTGAACGATTACTAATTAATTCTTTATTCTCAGGATTTGAGAAGAATTCTTTAGCACTTAAGAAAGTACCATCTTCTTGTAATACAAATCCATTAATAACATATAGACCTACTGGAATATTCTTTCCATCAGCTTCAAATTTTTCTCGTTGTGTAGCCTTAACTTGTACGATATTCAATGATTGTAAGTATTCACTATCACGAATTTTCTTTTCAAGTTGTTCTTCCATATCATCTTGATCATCTTCATCATCTTCAAGTGATACAGTTGAAACGATTACGAAATCATCTTCTAAATCAACTAAATCTAGATATCCAGCTTCTTCAGCTCTATGAATGATTTCTTCTACAACGTCTTCTACATCTTTACCAATTAAATCACTGAAAGTCATTGTTTTCGCATCATCATTCAGTGCTTCAATTTCAACTACTTCATCATCTTCATTTACCGATAATTCGAAGCTTGGGTTAATATCAATTCCGACTAACATTACAACTGGTTTTTCAGTTGTCACATTATTCTGATTGAAGCCAAACCAAACCGCAAAGATTAATGCGAAACTTAATGCCGTTAAGCTTACTATCTTTTTCATACTTTTTCCTCCGAAAAATGAATAGGACTTAAGGTCGTGATTCTTTGCTTGAATTTTACTTAATAATTCATCTTCATTAAATGCATTTTTTTGTATACTTCTTTCGAGCTTGTTCATATTCACCAAGTCCTTTCACTCATACAGAGAATCGAATTATTATTTTCGACGAAATTATTTTAAAATTTCTTTTAGTTGTTTAATCGCATTTGAACAACGACTTTTGATTGTACTCTCTGGCATCTTATACCGCTCAGAGATTTCTCTAAAGTTATATCCAAAGCGATAATAGTCAATCAATATGTGTTGATCAATATCAGATAATGTCTTAACCGCATCCCAAACTTCATCTAAACTAATCTTCTCTAAGATATCGAATTCTAAATTACTGGGTTCTTCAATATTGTTAAATAGAGCTTGATCATCTTCTACTGTGAACTCTACTGTTTTATCTTTGTAGTAATGAGAAAGCTTGTTGTTGGACATTTGGATAAGATAAGCCTGTACATTTTCTACAGTCTTTCCTTTAGCGATAATATATTTATAGAAATCTAAATAGACTTCTTGTACGATATCTTCCGCATCTTCTAACTTTGCGACTTTGAAGTACACTTGTTTACTTATAGTGTTGAAAGTAGCTCGATAGATCGATTCAAATTCTTCTTTTTTATTCATGTAATCTCCTATATATATACTATAGAGTGTTTATTTCAAACAATCGACAAAAAAAGCAGATAATATTTCTGCTTTCTTTAGTTTGCGTTTGTTCGATTAAAGTGTTTAATGTGTTCTACAATTTGTTTCTTTACGGTTTCATCCAATGTATTGTATCGATTCATGAGCAAGAAAATCGGTGAATAGAACTCATATGCGAGTGTTTCGGGATTTGATTTCTTAAGCGCTCCAACTTCCATTAAATAATGAAATAGTTGTGTTTGGAACTGTATCGCATCATCCATAAAGTATTTGAAGTAAACATCCTGTATGGTTTTATTCTTGAACTGTTCGATAATTAGTATCTTACGAAAGCGTGACATATCTTTGTCTGTGACATAAAACTCAAATAAATCCATACTTATCTTTATCAATAATTCTTCTGATATTCGATCATATACTTTAAAGTCACCTTGTAATGTTTGATCGATTTTAAGATCCTTATATTGATTCATTGCCTTTTCAGTACACACTTGGATAATCGTATCAAAGATATCTTGTTTATTCTTAAAGTGATTATAAAGTGAGCTTTCTTTAATCCCTACAGCTTTGGAGATATCTCGTACTGATACAGACTCATATCCATTGACTGAGAATAAATCAAGCGCTACTTCAATAATTTTATCTTTCGTGTTCATACTATAATCCTATCATGGCTGAATCGGATTCCCAAGGTTTTACCTTAAATAAATTGTTAGTTTGCCAGTATCTATGATCGGTTTCATTCCATTCAGGATGACCTTTTTTACCCATACGCATGACATTGAAATAGAGTTGTGTCATGAATTCCGGTTTTTTCTTTGGATACAGATATGCTTTAGATAATGATTTAGCCATACGTTTTACTTTCTTATCCAATTGATCTTTGATTTTTTCAGGTATTTCATCATATGACTTAGACATTACTGCATGCTTAAATCCAAATGTTTGTTTAATCCCCCAAAATTGGAGATTTGTTTTTAATGTTTTCTGTGTAGAACCTAATCCAGCACCTGCGGCAGTCACTACACTTAACCCAAGTTTACTGAACATCGCTTTTTCTGGACGATGTGACATCCATTGGTAACCAAAATGATCTAAGAATGATTTCATTGAACCACTTACATTAAATACATAAACAGGTGAAGTTAATACGATCAAATCGGCTTCTAACATGGATTGTTTAATTGGTAATGTCGATGTCGCGTGTGGACATTTCGTTTCTGACTCATAGATGCATCTGTAACAACCAACACAAGCCTGAGGAAGTGCTTGAGGGACGAAATATTCAGTGATGATTGGATGAATGCGTGGATCTAAGTTTTCTATAATTTGATGTGTAATATGATAGGTACTTCCTCTGCGGTTTGTCCCATGAATAAGTGTTATGTTCATAGATTTTGACCTAACACAATCATTTCAACTGTCGCAAACTTTATCACGAAGACTAGAATCATCATCATAAACATTTGTAATTTCATTTGTTTATTCTTACTAAGCACTCCAACAACTGTTATTACAAACAAACTCAATCCAAGTATTGATAACATTGTCGATAGTAAACTACTTAATGGAATAATCGATGAATCAGTAAATCCATATCCATCACGAAAGGCAGCCATAATACAAATTAGTAATCCAATCATGAAGTACGCAATAAATGATAACGTTGTTATTTTTTTAGTTCTTAATTGGTAGATTGATACAACTAACCAGATTAATGCGGAGATTGGTATTAGAAGTGTTAGTGTTTGATTTAGGTTAAACATAGTTCCTCCAAACTAACAGTTGTTAGTACGATTGAAGTATATACTAACAGTTGTTAGTTTGTCAACACTATATTTAAAAAAAAGCAGTTTTTACACTGCTTCCTGTTGTTTGATTAAATCTAGTACTTCTTCTTCAGTTGGTAGAGCTTCTTGTGCACCGATTTTAGTTGTGGTGAGAGCACCAGTCGCATTCGCGATTTTAAGTGCTTCTTTTAATGGTGTACCTTTCGCTAGATGAGCTGCTAATGCACCACTGAATGAATCACCTGCTGCTGTCGTATCGATCGCATTCACTTTGAATGTAGGGATACGTGCTTCTT
>DASSDQ010000125.1:0-23092 GCA_035697025.1 Erysipelotrichaceae bacterium
CAAGGAAGACGAATTCTTTAGAGAATTCGAGATAGAGAGAAATATGAAAATCACGAAAAATATTGGATTTCTATTATTAGGTGTTTGGTTGATCTTAACCGGTCTACTAAAAGTTGTTGTTTTGCCAATACCATCAATGGATTTAATCTTATCTATCTTAGCCATCGCATCTGGTGCTATGATTGTACTTGGAAAATAGCATTAAAAAACTACTTTGATAAAAGTAGTTTTCTTATGCAAATTGTGCCATATAGAGATGATAGTAATGTCCTTTATTCGACATAAGTGTTTGATGTGTACCTTGTTCCACAATGTTTCCATCATGAACTACTAAAATGATATCCGCATTAATAATTGTGCTCAATCGATGAGCAATAACGAAACATGTTTTATCATGCATCAACTTCTTCATCGCGGACTGTATACGTTTTTCGGTTAATGTATCAACGTTCGATGTAGCTTCATCCAATATTATCATCGGTTTATTCGCTAACATTGCGCGTGCTATCGTAATCAATTGTCGCTGTCCTTTTGATAAGTTAACACCATCATCACTAATTAGTGTGTCATAACCATACTTACTTCTTTCGATAAAATTATGGATATGTACTTCTTTCGCAATGCGTATAACATCTTCTTTACTCGCATGTTCATTTCCATAAATCAAATTATCATAGATTGAACCATGAAATAACCAAGAATCCTGTAGAACCATTGAGAAGGATGAGCGTAAGTCATGAGTTGATAATTGCGATATATCTTTGCCATCAACATATATCTTTCCACTGTTTGGAGCGTAGAATCGCATAAGCAAATTGATTAAAGTTGTTTTTCCTGCACCTGTTGGACCTACTATCGCCACAAGACTTCCAGCTTTAATATTTAAATTCACATCTTTTAAAACGGGTTTGTCACTATAATACCCAAAATTAACTTGATTAAATTGGATATCGCCTTGCACAGGTTTATCTAATAGAATAGGATTTTCAATATCCTTTTCAATAGGTTCATCTAATACTCTAAAGACACGTTCAGCAGCCGCAAGCGTCGACTGTAATTCCGCAACCATATTCGCAGATTCACTGATAGGACCAGAGAATTTTCTGGAATAGAGTAGGAAAGATGAAATATTACCAATCGTTATAAAACTAAATAAGAATAGTATTGATCCAAATACGGATATAAGTGTTAAAGAAATATTATTTATAAAACCAACTGTAGGACCAACAATACTTCCATAATAATCTGCTTTATAGTATGCATCCGATGCGTCTTTATTCTTTTGTTTAAAATCATCATACATGGAGTCCTGTTGAGAATACGCTTTAATCGTTTTGAGTCCGGAAATTGTTTCTTCTACAAATCCATTCATATCACCTAATTTACGTGAACGATCTCTAAACAATGGACGTGTACGTTTAGTTAGATATTGTGTAGTTAGAATGGACAATGGAATGGTGATAAAGAAGACAGATAATAAAGGTAATGAAATCCACAACATCATTACAAATGCACCAATCACAACAACAAACGAACCAAATAATTGCACTAAATCAGAGGATAGCGAAGTATTTATTGTGTCAATATCGTAAGAAATTCGACTTAATAAATCCCCAATCTGATGACGATCAAAATAACTTATCGATAAATCAACGAACTTATTAAACAAATCTTGGCGCATTTTAACTACGATTTTCTGACTAATCGTAATCATAAGACTGGATAACACATACATTAAAATAGATGAAACTAAATAAACAATAAACATCAAACCAACAAGTTGAACAACTCTATCCCAAACATTTATTTGTGTAGTATCAGAAATTAAATCAATAACATTACCTGTTAAATATGGACCTAATAATTGTAAACCATTCGCAACAAAAGTTAATACGATGGCTAATACAAAAAACCATTTAACATCCTTAACATATGTAAATAATGTTCGTAGCGTTTTCTTAGTATCTTGTGGTTTTTCAATCACGGTCGGACTACTTGATCTACGACTCATACGTTTGTTCTCCTAACTGTAATTGAATTAATTCTTTGTATAACTCACAATTTTGAGCTAATTCTTGATGTGTACCTAATCCAATCATTTTGCCATCTTCAATTACTAAGATACAATCCGCATTAATTACTGTACTAATCCTTTGTGCAATCAAAATAGTTGTCGCATTAGAATGATGTTTAATGGCAGCTCTTAAATCCGCATCGGTTTTATAATCAAGTGCACTTGATGCGTCATCTAATATGATTATTTCAGGATTATTCGCAAGCGCACGTGCAATTAACATACGTTGTTTCTGCCCACCTGAGAAGTTTGCGCCTTGACGAAGTACTTTTTCATCGTATTTATCACTTAATTGTTCGACAAAACTACGTGCTTGAGCTAAATCAACCGCATCAATGACTGAATCAAAATCCATTTCACGTCCAAACTGAATATTATCTTTTACACTAAGTGAAAATAATACATCTTGTTGGAAAACGACTCCGAATTTACGACGGAGTTCATTAACATCAAAGCTTCGGATATCTTGGCCATCGATTAATATCTCACCACTATCAAGCTCATAAAAACGTAATAACAACTGTGCAATGGTAGATTTACCTGATCCTGTACTTCCAATGATTCCAAATGTACTATGTCGTTTAATCTTAAAGCTTATATTATCAATATCATTTTTAGTTTGATTGTATGAGAAGTTTACTTGATTAAATTGAATATGATCTTCAATTTGTTTCAATGATTTGTTAATCTTAACTAATGTATCATTTAGATCTAAAATCTCATTAATGCGATTTGCGCTCGCGTTAGCGCGTGAGAAGAGTAAAAAAATACGATTAATCGCTAAAAATGAATTAAGGATTAAACCGAAATACGATAGAAACGCAATAATAGAACCACTTTTACTCAATCCATCAATAACTCTAGATGCGCCAATATAGACAATCACAACCAACCCAAGATTTAGGATTAAGTTCATTAATGGATTTAATAACGCAATAATATATCCAGCTGTTTTTTCACGCTTCGATACATCATCATTTACATGTTTAAATTTATCTTTCTCGAAATTCTCTTTTGCGAGCGCTTTAATAACACGAATACCTGTAATATTTTCACGTACAACACGGATTAATTGATCCAATGAATTTTGAAGTCGATCATAATAGGGAATACTTACTTTTGAAATGTATATAACAACAATCGTAATAACTGGCAATAAAGCAATTAATACAAACGCTAAAAATTGATCAATAAACAACATCATAACGATACTACCTAACAATAAAATAGGTGCACGTATACCAATTCGTTGGATTACATTAAACATTCGATAGATATGATATGTATCACTCGTCATTCTGGAAATTAATGAAGGAATCGTAAATTGATCAGCACTACGATTAGAGAAACTCATAATCTTTTGGTAGGAATCATTCCGTAGATTTTCAATCGCATCAGAAGAAATTTTTGCCGCTAATCGATTGGCGGTCACATTTCCATATAAGGCTAAACCTGAACTCACTAACATGTAGAATCCATATAAGAACACCATTGAGATATTTGCGGTTGGGATTATCGTGTCTATGACATATGCAAGTAACCAAGGGAGTAATAACTCCATAACCGTTGCGCTACTTTTTATAAATAATCCAAAAGCGATTTGTTTAGAAAAAGGGGATAGATATTTCAATATTCGTTTCATAACTTCTTCTCTATTTCTAACAATTCTGCAGCTCTAATCTTTAATTTTTCTAAATATTCCATTAACTTTAATTGTTCATTTTCATCAAAATCCTGTAAAAGATAATTGCGTTGTTGTTTAAAAATTTCACCCACTTTAGTGGCTAAGGCAATACCAGTTTCAGTAGGATAAAGTAAAATAAAACGCATATCATTTGTATCTTGTATACGAGTTATATAACCTAATTCACTTAAATTCATTAAACCACGAGCCACATTACTCTTATCAATATGCATATCTTTCGTTAATTGTTCCTGTGATATACCAGGATTACGTTTAATCTCTAAGAGATAATTTGCTTGATAACCTTTTAATCCATAGTCTTTGAATACTTCATTTCGATATAAAATATTCGATCTCTCTATGATACTTATTGATTTATTTATCGGGATCATAGTTCTCCAATCGTTGCGCACGCAACTATTATATCAAAATTTATTCACTAATTTAATATATTTCAATTATTCGATAAATGATTAAATGTAAGAGTATTTAGTGTTAAAATTTAATAGAGGTATAAACATGATAAAATTTGGAATTTTAGGATGTGGTAAAATAGCCCATCGATTTGTGAAAGGTGCTTTAGAATCAAGTAATGCGATTGTTGTGGCATGTGCAGCTCGAGAGATTGAACGTGCTGAAGAATTCGCCAATCTATATAATATTAATAACGTTTATGGAGATTATGAAAGTTTAGTCTTAAATAATGAAGTACAAGCAATCTATATCGCAACACCACCATTTATGCATGAAGAACAAATACGTTTATGTCTAAATCATAATAAACATGTTATTTCCGAAAAACCTTTTGTTTATAACCGCGCAATTTCAGATGAATTATTTACACTCGCAAAATCGAAGGGTTTATTACTTATGGAAGCGAATAAAACAATCTTTACTCCTACATGGATCGATATTAAACGCAAACTTGACGATCGCATTATTGGTGATGTTAAGTATTGTGAAGGTTCATATACCTATCGATTCCCGATAGCCGATCATTGGGTATTTGATCCATCAAAAATGGGTGGTGGAATGTTTGATGTGGGTGTTTACCCATTAACTGTTGCATTGTATCTTTTTGGTTTAGATATTAAAGAAATGAAGAAAATGTCTATATTAAATGATAAAGGATCAGATGATTTAACGCATATGTTAATCCAATTTTCAGATAATAAAATAGCAAGTGTAAAAGGAGGTATTGGACTCGAAACAGAAAATCATTTTACAATTTATGGAACAGAAGGAAAGATTAAATGTCCAAGATTTTCAAAGAATCCATATTACTTTATTGAGCGTTATGGTCAACCAGAAGAAACGGTAAAATTCGAATTCAACAGCGAATTTACATTTGAGATTGAACATTTCGCTAAGTGTATTGAGGAAGGATTAATTGAAAGTCCGATGATGAGTCAAGCAATGAGTGCAACCATTCTTGATCTCATAAATCAAAAATAAGGAAACTATGAAACGTTACACACATAAAAAAGACGATATAAATGTAATAATGATTGATGAAGTAAAAATAGAGAATGGCTTTATTAGTGGTGAAGCGATTGATCGTTTAGCAAAGTTTGAATCATTTTATGATGAAATAGAGAAAGCTCAAAATGAGATATCTCTTCAACTAGATGAATTAAGGAGTGAAGGGAAAGAAAAAACAGTACAATTTAGAGAACTATTTACAAAGAAATTAGTCAATAACAATGTATTAGCATTTCTTCGTTTCCATGGTTTAACAGATAAAAAAATATGAAATTAATTCTTTTACTTCGTGCAATCAATCTGGGCAAATTAAACAAAGTCCCAATGCTTGATCTTAAACTCTATTTAACCGAAGTTGGATTTAATAATGTTAAGACACTTTTACAATCAGGAAATATCTATATGGAAGCAGATGAATTTGATATAAGTGATTTAGAAAATAAACTAAGTGATCGATATGGTTTTAAAATTCCCATTATATTAACTGATTTAAACCAGATAATAAAAATCTCTGAACATCCTAACTTTAAAGAAAATTCTATGGTAGTTTTCACAAATAAAACGATAACAGAGGATCAGATTAATCAGTTAAGATTAGAGATTACCGAAGAATTTGATATATTACATCAATGTATTATTATCAATTATTCCACATCATTTCATTTGACTAAGTTTAATAATACGTGGTTTGAACGTAGACTAAAAACAAATACGACAATCCGAAATCGAAATACAGTGCTAAAAATGATTGAATCATTTAAATAAGGAGAAAAAATGGCAATATTATTACATGTTTTGTATACCGTGAAAGAGGGTAAAAGAGATGAGTTCTTTGAATTACTCAACACACTAGAAATCCCACAGAAATCACGCGAAGAAGAAGATAATATCCGTTATGATTATTTCTATCCAGTAGATTCTAGTAATCATTTATTCTTGTTAGAAGTTTGGAAATCAAAAGAAGGTTTAGATTTACATAAAAAAATGCCGCATTTCTTGAAATTACAAGATATAAAAGAAGATTATATTGAAGGTGCTAAACTCGATATCTATGAAATTTAATTGGAACAATGTTTCAATGAATTGTTCTAAATTAGACTAAATGGGTTAAAAACGTAATGGTATACTTATATTAATAATCGACAAGGAGGAACTATGCTCGATAAGAATTTTAAGTGGGGTGGCGCTACTGCCGCAAATCAATGTGAAGGTGGTTATAATGAGGGTGGAAGAGGATTAGCAAATGTGGATGTGACGCCACATGGTAAAGATCGTTATCCTGTTCTAGCTGGTAAAATGAAAATGTTGGAATTGGATAGTGAACATTATTATCCAGCTCTTAAATCTATTGATATGTTTCATCGTTTCCGTGAAGATATAAAACTATTTGGAGAAATGGGATTTAAAACGTATCGTCTATCCATCGGTTGGACACGTATTTTCCCTAATGGTGATGAACTTGAGCCAAACGAAGAAGGTTTGAAATTCTATGAAGAATTATTCAAAGAATGTCATAAGTATGGAATTGAACCACTTGTAACAATTACTCATTTTGATTGTCCAATTCATTTAATCAAGGCATATGGTGGTTGGAGAAATAGACAACTAATCGAATTCTATCAAAGACTAGTTACTGTTTTATTCACACGATTCAAAGGTTTAGTTAAATACTGGTTAACCTTTAATGAAATTAATATGATTCTACACGCACCATTTATTGGTGGAGGTATTGTGTTTGAACCTGGTGATAATGAGGAACAAATCAAATATACGGCAGCTCACAATCAACTTGTAGCAAGTGCATATGCGACAAAGATTGCGCATGAAATCGATCCTGAAAACAAAGTAGGTTGTATGTTAGCAGCTGGTAACTACTATCCATATACTTGTCATCCAGAAGATGTATTTAAAGCGATGAATTTAGATCGTGAAAACTACTTCTTTATCGATGTACAATCACGCGGTGAATATCCAAAATATGCACTTAAACAATTAGAACGTGAAAAGATTGATGTTGGAATGACTGCAGAAGATATTAAAGTATTAAAAGAAAACACGGTAGATTTCATCTCATTTAGTTATTATTCAAGTCGTACCGCAAGTGCAGACCCTGAAATAAACAAGACAACCGCTGGTAATATATTTGCTAGTCTAAAAAACCCACATCTTAAAGCAAGTGAGTGGGGATGGCAGATTGATCCACTTGGATTACGCATCACTATGAATGCGATGTATGATCGTTACCAAAAACCATTATTTATTGTAGAAAATGGTTTAGGTGCTAAGGATGTAATGACTGAGAATGGTGAAGTTATCGATGATTATCGCATTGAATACCTAAAAGCACATATCCAATCCTTTATGGATGCGGTTGAATTAGACGGGATTGAACTATGGGGTTACACACCTTGGGGTTGTATCGACTTAGTATCTGCTGGTACAGGTGAAATGAGCAAACGTTACGGATTTATCTATGTTGATCGTGATGATGCCGGTAATGGGACTCTCAATCGTTCTAAGAAGAAATCATTTGATTGGTATAAGAATGTTATCGCATCAAATGGTGAAGTATTATAATACGCTAAACTGTCTAAATGACAGTTTTCTTATGGTTTAAATTGATTGACATGTCAACTAATAATTTATATAATAATCATCATGACAAAAAGTGATACACAAATCAAATACAACATTGGTCGATTAATATCGATACTTCATCGCCAAGCACAGATCTTCCATACCCAACAACTAAAAGATATCAACATTAGTTCGAGTGAGTTCCCATTTTTATTGTACTTAAACTCTAAAGATGGAGTAACCCAAGAAACGTTAGTTAATTTCTATGGTATGGATAAAGCAGCAGTCACACGCAGTATTCAATCGCTTGAAGAAAAAGAGTTGGTTTATCGAGAAAAGAGTAAAGATGATTTACGTTGTAATCATATTTATTTAACCGATAAAGGTCGTCAATTGATGCCAGAATTAAGACAAAGAGTAGATCGTTGGAGTGATTATTTACGTGAAGATTTAAATAGTGATGAAGTTGAACAAGTCATAAATGTATTAGTTAAGATGGTTGAAAAAGTAGAACGAAATAGAAATGGAGAATTTAAATAATGGTATATCATAATCCTCTTGGAGAAGAAAAAATAAGTAAGCTTTTAATAAAGTTTTCGATACCAGCAATCGTAGGTATGTTAGTCAGTGCTTTATATAATATTGTCGATAGAATCTATATTGGTAATGCGCCAGAGTTAGGTGCAAATGGATTAGCAGGGATTACGATAGGATTCCCACTCATGTTAATTATGTTGGCTGTAGGGGTCTTATTTGGTGTTGGTGGTGCTACATTATTCTCCATTCGTTTAGGTCAAAAAAGAGAAGTTGATGCGGAAAAAGTTTTAGGTAATGCGTTTGTATTACTAGTTGGATCTGGAATTATCTATATGATTCTTGGCCAAATCTTCTTAGTACCTTTACTACAATTGTTTGGGGCAAGTCCAACTGTTCTGCCTTTCTCGATTGAATATATGCGTGTTATATTCTTTGGATCAACATTCCAAATAGTAAGTATGGGATTGAATCATTTTATCCGTGCTGATGGTAGTCCAAAGATTGCGATGATGACGATGTTTATAGGGGCAGGGATTAATATTGTATTAGATCCAATCTTCATTTTTGGATTGAATATGGGTATGATGGGTGCTGCTCTTGCGACAATTATTGCGCAAGGGGTATCTGCAATTTGGGTAGTCTTGCATTTTTTAGGTAAACATAGTAAGGCAAAACTTCAAGTTAAAAATCTTATCTTGGATTCAGCAATTGTAAAAAAAGTTGTTTCACTTGGATTACCAGGTTTCTTACTACAACTTGCAAGCTCATTATTAAATACCCTTCTTAATCGTAATTTATATATTTATGGTGGTGATATTGCGGTATCGGGTATGGGTGTAATCAATAGTATTCAGACATTAATGTTAATGCCTATTATTGGATTAAACCAAGGAGTTCAACCAATAATTAGTTTCAACTTCGGAGCTAAAAAGTTTGATCGTGTAAAAGAAGCAATCAAATTAGCGATTACTGTTGCGACATCTATTGTTGTTGTGGGCTTCATAATTACACGATTATTCCCAGAACTATTAGTCTCGATGTTTAATCGTGATGCGGAATTACTTGTATTTGGTACAATGGCAATAAGCTCTTGGTTTATGATGTTACCTGTTGTTGGATTCCAAATTATCGCAGCGAACTTCTTCCAAGCGATTGGTCGTTCTAAATCAGCGATGTTCTTGACGCTTACTCGACAAATTATATTCTTAATACCGGCAGTTATCTTCTTTCCTCAATTCTGGGGAGTTGAAGGCTTATTGTATGCAGCTCCATTCGCAGATTTACTTGCTGCGATATTAACTGGTTATTTCTTTATTAATATCCTAAAGGACTTAACTCATTTAAGTATTCAACATAAAGAAAATGAATTTGCAGCTGAAAGTTTACTTGAAATTTAAGCTTTCTATTACCCAATATATAATTTGAAATGGTATAGTATTAAAGTCTAATTATTAAATAGGGGAGTAAATATGAAAAAGATGATTCTGAGTTTGTTATTTATATCCATAAATATTGTGATTACTGGTATTGGCGCAAGTCTTGGTATTAAAGCAGCTGTTGGTGTAGGCGCTTGGGATGCATTATCACAAAGTTTATCTACTGTCATTGGTATGAAGATTGGTACATTCTCAATGTTGCTTAATATTAGTTGTGTAGTTTTACAACTTCTTATGTTAGGTAAACGTTTCAAACCTATCGCATTACTTCAAGTATTTGTCGCTATCTTATTAGGTTATGTGGTTAATTTCATGTACTACACGATTTATGCCAATATTATCATTGATAATTACTTTGTAAACTTGATTCTATTTGTCTTATCTATATTTATCATTGTAATAGGTGTCGCTAATATTATGGCTATGAATTTCATTAGCTTCCCATTAGAAGGCGCATGTCTTGTTATCTCTGATCGATTCAAACTGAATTTTGGTAAAGTAAGACAAGGTGCTGATATTCTATCAATCATAATTGCCTTAGTCGTCGCAATAAGCTTTAGAGATACTATTACTGTACGAGAAGGGACTGTTATTGGTATGTTACTATTTGGACCATTATTAGATCGTATTATGCGATTTGTAAAACCTAGATTAGTAAAAATGGGATTAGTATATAATCAATAAAATGTTAGAATAACTTATCAATAGTTATTCTTTTTTTGAAATTATTTTTTAATGATTCAATTTAATAATGATTATTTTTATAGATGACAAAATTCTGATTGAAATAATATTTGATTAAGCGTAAAATCATATTTGCTAATATCTGATTATAAATAATACATGGAGAAGGTTAAATACGATGAATCTTAACTTAAAGAAGATTGATGACATTACACTTCAAACGCTAAATCAAATCATCCCTTTTCCAGTGATAATTTTTAATCATACTGGACCATTGTACTTTGATGATAAATCTAAAGATCTTTTATGTGGTGAAAACTATGATATTTCATACTTAGATATTTATCACAATTTTAAAGAAGCATATACTCCAACTAAAAGAGAATTAATTTTATTGAATCCTAAGCTTGAGAAGGTTTGGTTAAGTACAGTTGGAGAGTTGGTAGAATATAAGAATGAACAAGCTGTTTTACTTTATATAATTGATAAAGTCGATAAAAAACAAAACGATGGTGATATTTTAAAATTGTCTAAGTTAAGACAATACATGTTAGAAATCAATCAATCAATCGTAAATGTGAGTGATTTAAAGCGAACTTTCTATTTAATTCTAGTTAATGCATTAAAAGCACTTGAAAATGCATCGTTAGGTTCAATATTCATTAAAAATAACGATGTGTTTGAAGTAGTTTCATACATTGGGTTTGACAAGTCTATTGAAGAATTCAAATTACCTGTTGTTGATTCATTTCTATATCGCAATACAGATGGATTAATGGATCGTATATCAAATTTATCTAAGATTCAAGTCGATGATCAATTTTATCCTGTTAAAACGTATGCAGGTGATAATGTGTTCTTAAAATCTGAGATAAGTGCACCAATTTATGTTAATGGTGAGTTATATGGAATGATAAATCTAGATTCACTCGATGAAAGTGCATTTAATGAAGATGATGTTGCATCTATGGAATTCATTAGTACAAATGTACAAATAGCGATAACAAATCAACTGTTATACTTAGAAAAATCACGTTTAGCAATGTTTGATCCTCTAACAAAGCTATATAATCGTCATTACTTTGATGAGCAATTTAATGTGTTTAAACGTCGAGCAATCCGTTATGATGAGAAATTCCATTTAGTATTATTTGATGTGGATGATTTGAAGGTGGTAAATGACTTACATGGTCATTCAACTGGAGATATTGTAATTAAACGCATAGCATCAGAAATTCAAGAACGCACTCGTCAAAGTGATATTATTGCACGATATGGTGGTGATGAGTTTGTTGGATTATTCTTTGGTTCAACATATGATGCGATTCACGCAAAGATTCATGCGATAGAAAATGAAATAAATCTAAGCCCAATGATTGTTGATAATCGTAAAGTATATTTCCACTTCAGTTTCGGAATAGCTTCTTATCCAATCGATGGTAGTACATTAAATGAAATGATTGAAGTTGCGGATAAACGTATGTATGAAGACAAACGTAAAAAAGATGTTTATGAAATAAAGTCTAGAGATTACTAGACTTTTTTATTGGAGTTAAACATAATAGAGTTATGATCACAATTAAAGCGAATAATTTGAATGAAGCATGGCGTAAAGCATTTATTAAACTCATGGAAGAAGGTTCAAAAACAGATAATACTAAATATTATCGTGATGAATTTATTGCGTTTGAAATATTAGACGCAACAGAGAAAAATGTTGATCCATACTTTCCAATGAGTGAAGAAGATTTAAAGATAATTAATCGATTCATGCGCACAGGAGAGAATGAAGATAAAGTTGTGCATGAAACAACCAAAATTTATTATCATAGAATCTTTGATGAACCATTCTCACAAGTTGAATACATGGTAAAAGTATTGAATTATGATGAACCTATGGGTGATTCACAGATTTCTTTGTGGGATAAAACAAAAGACCAAGATTTCTTTTATTCACCTTGTACATTAGTACTCTGGGCTAGACGTAAACACGGTATGTTAGAATTTCATACCCATGCACATTCATCGGATGCGTATAAGAAACTTCTAATGAATTTGTCTGAATTTGCGAGTTTTCATACCTACTTATCTGAACGAGTTAACTGTAAACAAGGTACGTATTATCATCTAATTGATTCTTGTCATATTCATTATGAAGATTTAGATAAAGCTCTTGAACTCTATAAAATGTTAAAATCGCAAGAAATCTAGATTTATATCAAGTGGACTAGTGTATAATAACCTTTATTGAATCAGGAGATAGTAATGAAGAAAATTGCCGTATTAACAGATTCCGGAAGTGGAATTAGTCAAATAGAATCAAAAGAATTAGGCATATTTGTATTACCTTTATTAGTTGTTGTAGAGGGTAAAACATATCTAGATGGTATTGAAATACAACTTAATGAACTCTATACATTATTAAGTGAGAAGAAACATCCTAAAACATCAACACCGTTATACCAAAGTATTGAAAACATGTTAATTAAAATTAAGAATTTGGGATATACGGATGTAATTGCACTACCTTTATCATCAGGATTATCAAGTACGTACCAATCTATCGCTCTTGCTAGCCAGGAGGTTAATTTAAATCATCATTTAATCGAAATATATAGTACATGTATGATCCAAAATCATTGTGCTAAATTAGCTCAAAAATTGGTTAATGAAAACAAACAACTTGATGAGATTATTTCTGAATTAAATCGTGTAATATCATTATCAAATACGATTATTCTACCCAATGATTTAGAATACTTAAAGCAGGGTGGACGTTTAACACCTTTAGCCGCATCCCTTGCAAGTATGTTTAAAATACGTCCAGTTTTACAACTAAATCAAAGCGTTTCAGGAAAAATTGATGTATTAAGCAAAGTAAGAACAGAAAGAAAAGCATTGGAAACTGCGATTGATACGCTTGACAGTACTTTCTCTGGTAAGTCTGTCAGTATATATATCATTCATAGTGCAGCTGATGAGCGCTGCGAACTAACGAAACAATTACTTATCGGTAAAGGATATTCTGAATCAAGTATCCAAATTCATGCGATTGCGGCTGTCATCGCATCGCATACTGGGCTTGATTGCTTAGGCATTCAATTCATTATAAATTAGGTAAAACAATGTCACTCGTTCAACTTGTAGGAAATTATACATTAAATCAAACATTAAACATTATAAAAGAAGAAGTGCCAAAATTAGGTATTTCACTTGAATTTGTGGATGAAGGTTATATTGAAAACGAAACAGGATTGACTTATTTGATTGTATACGAAAAGTATTTTATGCGTGTTAGTAATCGTGTTAGTTTAAGCATTATGGTGAGTGAAGTAAAAGGAAAAACACAAGTCGTCGCAATTGCGTCTGGTGCGAGTCAAGGTGTATTGTTTAGCTTTGATTGGGGAAGTGAAGAAGACTTTGTGTACGAGTTTACAAACCTTATGTTAAGTTATCAATTCTATCGAAATTAAGAATCGTTCTTGAACGATTTTTTATTAGATTAAATTGAACAATAATGGTTTGTGATACAATAGAAACATAAATGAATGGAGTAATGGCATGGACACTAAAATGATAACCTTGAGTAAAATTGAACCAAAAAGAGGAATGGAAATCTTAGTTAAAGATGTACCAGAAATTCTAGAAGATGAGATTTTAGTAAAGGTATATGCCGCATCCGTATGTGGTACAGATGTGCATATTTATACTTGGGATAAATGGGCAGAATCTAGAATAAAAACGATTCCACAAACCATGGGACATGAATTAGCGGGTGAGGTTGTTAAAGTAGGTAAACGTGTACATACGATTAAAGTTGGAGATATTGTCTCTGCTGAAACCCATATTGTATGTGGTGAATGTGAATTTTGTTTAACTGGTCGATCACATATCTGTAAAAATACATCTGTACTAGGTGTTGATCGTGATGGAGCATTTGCGGAATACATCGCAATCCCTGCAGTAAATGCATGGAAGAATGATCCTAGTGTTCCTCCTGAATATCTATCCATTCAAGAACCTTTAGGGAATGCGGTTCACACTGTATTAGCTCAAGATGTCGTTGGTAAAACAGTAGCGGTAGTCGGAGTAGGTCCGATTGGAATTATGGCTGTAGATGTAGCAAAAGCAGTTGGTGCAGCACGTGTATTTGCGATTGATGTTAATCAATATCGCTTAGACTTAGCAAAGAAAATTGGAGCAGATGTTTGTCTTAATGCACTCGATAATGACTTAGTCCAACAAATCCTCGATTTAACAGATGGTGCTGGTATTGATGTTGTATGTGAAATGTCAGGAAATGGTCATGCGCTTAATCAAGCACTTGAATATTTGAAGCTTGGTGGACATTTATCAATTCTAGGCGTACCAACTAAAAAGGTTGAAATAGATGTGACAAATCATATTGTATTCAAAGGTATTACAATCCATGGAATTACTGGTCGTAAAATGTATGATACGTGGTTTCAAGTTAAAGGTTTAATCCAAAGTGGAAAATTACACTTAAATGATATCGTAACGCATAAATTGCCATATACAGAATATGAAAAAGCAATGAGTCTAATGGAGAGTGGGAATTGCGGTAAAGTGGTTTTAATGTTTAACCAAGAGGTGAAATAATGGCGAATATTCATGATCTCGATTTCTTACAAAAACAAGTTCAAGATTTAAAAGATACTGGAGTTTATCGTAAGATTCCTATTATCGAATCCGCAAATGAAGCGGAGGTAGTGATTGATGGTAAAAGAGTCATAAATCTTTGTTCAAATAATTACTTAGGTTTTGCGAATCATCCACGTCTTAAGAAAGCCGCAATTGAAGCAATCGAAAAATATGGTGTTGGGGCTGGTGCTGTTAAAACTATCGTAGGCAACATGAATATTCATGAAGAATTAGAAGAAGCACTTGCGAAGTTTAAAAAAGAAGAAGCGGTTATGTTGTTTCAATCAGGGTTTAATTGTAACGCAGGTGTTATTCAAGCAATTACGCAAGCAGGTGATTTAATTGTCTCTGATGAACTTAATCATGCGTCAATCATTGATGGAGTACGTTTATCACGAGCTGATAAAGCTGTATTTAAGCATTCGGATATGCATGATTTAGAACGTGTTTTATTGGAAAGACGGGATAAATATAATCAAGTATTAATTATTACTGACGGTGTATTTTCAATGGATGGCGATTTAGCTAAATTACCTGAAATTGTAGAACTAGCAGAGAAATACCAATGTTTAACGTATGTGGATGATGCTCATGGATCTGGCGTTTTAGGCGAAAATGGTAGAGGTACTGTAGATCATTTCCAACTTCATGGGCGTATTGATTTCACTATTGGGACATTATCTAAAGCGTTTGGTGTAATTGGAGGTTACGTAGCAGGTCGTAAGGTTATGAAAGAATGGTTAGCCCATCGTGCAAGACCCTTGTTATTCTCTACATATTTACCACCAGCTGTTGTAGGACCGTTACTCGAAGCAGTTAAGATGTTAAGTGAATCCGATGAATATACGAAAGCTTGTTGGGATAATGCGAATTATTTCAAAGCTAAAATGACTGCTGCTAATTTTAATATCGGTCATTCTGAAACTCCAATCACTCCAGTGTTTATTGGGGATGAAGCTAAAACGGTATTGTTCTCAAAGACATTGTTAGCTGAAGGTGTTTATGTTTCACCGATTATTTTCCCAACAGTTCCTAAAGATTTAGGAAGAGTAAGAGTTATGGTTAGTGCATCACATACAAAAGAACAATTGGATTTAGCGGTTCAAGCATTTATACGTGTTAAAAATCTGATTAACCTATAACCAAAGATAGTATTCTTTGGTTTTTTAATTGAGCATATAAAATAAGACGAAAGATGCATCATGATATAATCAACGCATTGAACTTTGAGGTAAAAATGAGAACATTTAAGTATGAAATATTAGAAGAAATTAAAGAACGATGGTCTGCTCGAGCTTTTAGTACAAAGCAAGTATCAAAAGATGATGTTTATGCGATGATAGAAGCCGCATCTTATGCACCTTCATCGGTAAATGAACAACCATGGCGTTTTATCATTGGATTTGATCCTGAAACGTTAAGTTTATTACAAGCATCACTAACACCATCTAATTATGAATGGGCTCAACATGCACCACTTTTAATCGCGTTAATTTCTAAACGAACACATACTAAAAATGGCAAGGATAATCCATATCATCAGTTTGATGCTGGATCCGCATTTGCATTTCTAAGTCTTGAAGCCACTAAACGTGGATTAATTTCTCATAGTATGGGTGGATTTGATAAAGAAATGATTCGTGATTCATTTAAGATTAGTGATGATTATAGTGTATTACTTATGATTGCGGTTGGATATCACGGTGATAAATCTACATTAAGTGAATCTCAACAAGCGCGTGAATTTCCGGGGTTAAGAAAGAATTTAGAAGAAATTATTATAAAAGAATAATGAATTTATGTTCAATTACGATACAATAAATATAAGGAGATCAAGTATGAAAAAAAATATTGGAGTTGTTGGAATGGCTGTAATGGGTAAGAATCTTGCCCTTAATATCGCGGATCATGGTTATTCGGTTGTTATATATAACCGTACAACTGAAGTGATGAATGAAGTTTTAAGTGAAAATCCAAATTCGGGATTGGTTGGAGCAACAACACTAGAAGATTTTGTGGCGCAACTTGAAAGTCCTCGTAAAATAATTTTAATGGTTAAAGCTGGTAAACCAGTAGATGCGATTCTTGATCAACTTATCCCTTTAATTGATAAAGGTGATATTGTCGTCGACGCGGGTAACTCTTTTTATCTTGATACCATTCGTCGTGAAAAGTATTATAAAGAACTTGGTTTCAATTTTGTTGGTATGGGTGTTTCAGGTGGTGAAGAAGGGGCTAGATTTGGTCCAGCAATCATGCCTGGTGGTAGTGTTGAAGCTCATACCTACTTAAAACCGATTCTAGAGGCTATCTCTGCTAAAGTAGATGGCGAACCATGTACAACCTACATCGGTAGCGATGGAGCAGGGCACTACGTTAAAATGGTGCACAATGGCATTGAATATGGTGATATGGAATTGATTTCTGAAGCGTATCATCTATTAAAAGAGGTTGGTGGATTAAACAATAAAGAATTAGCTGATGTATTTACGAACTGGAATAAAGGTGATTTAAACTCATATTTAATAGAAATTACAAGTCAGATCTTCAAAACAAAAGATGATTTATCTGATAAAGATATTATCGATGTAATAAAAGACAATGCAGGTCAAAAAGGTACAGGAATTTGGACCACTAAAGAATCAATGGATTTAGGTATTCATACTTCAGTCATTACAAGTGCGGTATTTGCACGTTTTATTTCAGCTCGTAGAGACGAAAGAATTCATGCACAAACTGTTTTACCTGTTAATACAGTTAAACAATCGGTAAATCGAGAAGACTTTATCGAAAAAGTTCGTTTAGCGTTATATCTATCCAAAATCGTTTCGTATGCACAAGGCTTTGTATTATTAAAAGAAGCCGCAAAACATTACAATTGGGACTTAGATTTTAAAGCAATTTCTAAAATATTTAGAGGTGGATGTATTATACGTGCACAATTCTTAAATCGTATTGCGGAAGCCTATGAAAAGAATCCTAAATTAGAAAACTTATTACTTGATGATTACTTTATGAATATTGTAAAAGAAGGCTTAAGCGCATTACGCGAAGTCAATGCGATTGCGATACTTGCAGGAATACCTGTACCAGCTCTAAATTCCGCTATCAGTTATTATGATGCATATCGTAGTAGTTCATTATCAACTAATCTTGTACAGGCTCAACGTGATTATTTTGGAGCACATACTTATGAAAGATTAGATCGTGATGGTTCATTCCATTTTGAAAGCTGGGGAAAAGATGTTTAAGAATCCAAGTTTAGTATTTACCATCTTTGGTTCAACAGGTGATTTGACGTATCGCAAACTTTTACCTGCACTGTATCATTTAAAACATCGAGGACGATTAAATGATGATTATGTCATTCGATGTATAGGTCGTAAAGACTATACGAAGGAAGAATATATCTCAATCATTGAACCATGGGTTAAGAAACAAAGTCGTTTTACATTTGATCAAGATACTTTTAACCAATTTGTTAAACAGATTGAATACATAAAAATGGAGTTCACTAAGAAAGAAGCATATACAACGCTACTGAATTATCCAATAGGTCTTGATAATCTATATTATTTTGCGGTTGCGCCAGAATATTTCAATACGATTGCGGATGGACTCAATCATGTGAATTATATCCAAGATTTTAAACATCGTGTTATCTTAGAAAAACCATTTGGTGATAGTTTAGAACATGCGAAAGAAGTAAATAAGCATTTAAGTAAATTATTTGGAGAAACCAATATTTATCATATCGATCATTATCTTGGCAAAGAAATGATACAGAATATACTTGCGATACGTTTCGGGAATCGTTTATTTGAGTCCGTATGGAATTCTGATGATATTGAACAAATACAGATTACTGCATCTGAAATCGTTGGGGTTGAAACACGTGGTTCGTATTATGAACAAGCTGGCGCATTAAAAGATATGTTACAAAATCATTTAATGCAGATCATGAGCTATGTGCTAATGGAAAAACCGAAAACACTAACCAGTACTGATATGTTAGAAAAACAAATGAAAGTACTCGAAGAGATTGAACTCAATGATTTAGTTTTAGGACAATATGATACAAATGAAGATTATTTAGCGTATCGAAATGAAACAAATGTTAATCCTAACTCTAAAATTGAAACATATGCGGCAGTAAAAATACACATTAAAAAAGGTGTATTAAAAGAGATACCAATTTATTTGAGAACAGGTAAACGTTTAAAGAATCGTGCAACATATATTAAGATCGTATTTAAACCATCCGCATCGCAACTTTATGAAAATTTACATCGTGAAGTACTAACCATTAAAGTTCAACCTGATGAAGGTGTAAGTTTGATGTTTAATGCGAAGAAACCAGGAACATTGAATACAATTACAGATGTTGAAATGGATTTTTGTCAAAGTTGTATACTAGAAAATCGTATTAATACACCAGAAGCATACGAAAGATTGATTGATGATGCGTTTGGACATGATGATACATTATTTACACCTTGGCCAATGGTTGAGATGTGTTGGCGTTTTGGAGAAGCGGTTCGAACAAAAGTTAAGTCAGAAAGTCGTAAATTAGTGTATTATCCAGCAAACACTCAAGGTCCATTAGAGGCAGATATTATGCTTAATAAAGATGGGTTTAAGTGGTTAGATGAAGATGAAGTAACATACTAGGGGATCTATGCGTAAAAATTTAGGCGTTGCGTTAAGTGGTGGAGGAATCAAAGCATTTAGTCAGGTAGGTGTATTACGTTACTTGAAGGAATGTGGTTTTAAGTTTGATGGTTTTTCAGGTACGAGTATGGGATCGATTATTGCCACATTAATGGCTCATGAGGTTCCTATCGATCAAATTGAAGTATCGATATTAAAAATGGAAAAAACAATCTTGGAAGAGAATCTATTAAATGCGTCTAACGCACAAGTATTTCCATTGATTACACGTACTATCACAGGGCTCATTGATCCAACTCGATTTGTGAAGATTATTGAAGATGAATTAGCTCAATACAATATCAAATACATCAAAGATGTGAAATTGCCTTTAGTTATAACGTCTGTTGATCTAGTAAGTGGTAAAATTGTTTATTTTACCAATCAAAAGGAATTAATCAAAACACGTTTCAAATACTTTATTATTATGGATGATGTATTACTTATTGATGCGATTCGTGCTTCATGTTCATTCCCAATGGTCTTTGCGACAATGGATTATCGTGATATGCAACTTGTTGATGGTGGAGTGTTAATGAATGTACCTGTCGCACCGATGCGTGATATGGGATTTAATAAAGTATTATCAATCTCAATGGAAGATTTTAATGAATATCAAGGTAGTACTAAAGTAACTGAAATTGGTGGTCGTATTATTAACCTTATGGCTAATCAATCAACCAGTGCGATGTTAAGTCTTACAGATTTCAATATAAATGTGTTTGATAAGAAAATAGGTATCTTCTCTTTTGGACATGGACAAGAAGCAGTTAAACTTGGATATGATGTTGCGCTAGAGAATAAAAAAAGTATATTTGAGTTTAAATATACTTTAAAGAAATTTTTCTTTTAAATAATTACGATGAGCAGTAATAATAGGGAGTGTTTCACTCTCTTTTTTTGTGACCCAAATGAAATTATTGCTAATTGTATCAGTATTACTCTTATAAAAGTTTATATTCCATATTTTATGACTAAATACATGCTTTATCGTTTTATCGAATGTGATATTAACACTTTCAATTTGATCAACCCTTGGTAAACGATAATATCCATTCATTAACTTATCATTATGTTCAAGCGTTAATGCGAATTTATTTTCTTTATTTACAATATACAAAACATCGATATTTTCTTCTTTTTTAACTAATTGTTTATTTGCGATTGGATAAAGCTTAACCGTATCTGTAATATACGCTTTACATTCTTTATTCAAAGGACAAATTTCACATTTAGCAGGTTTATTACAAATAAGCGCTCCAAGTTCCATTAATGCTTGCGTTAGATGCGTAGGTTCTACATTATTCATCCAAGATTCAATCGTCGATTTTGTGAAGTTGTAGAATAATTTTTTATCATCTGTTTCTTCGATACAGAATAAACGGCTTATTACACGTTTTACATTACCATCTATAGCGGCTGTTTTTTCATTAAAACATATAGATGCGATTGCACTGGATGTATAATCACCAATTCCAGGAAGTGTTTCAATATCTTTCTTATTCGTAGGAAAAATTAAATTAAACTCATTTGCGAGTAATATAGAAGCTTTTTTAATGTTTCTAACACGTGAATAATAGCCTAAACCTTCCCAAAGCTTATATAAATCGTCATCTTCTGAAATAACCAAATCATTTAATGTCGGATATTTACTCATCCAACGTTCATAATAAGGAATAAGTGTGTCTATTTGCGTTTGTTGGGCCATAATTTCACTGATCCAAACGCGATAGGGGTCTTGATTTACTCTAAAAGGTAATTCACGTTTATGTTCTAAGTACCATTGTACTAATTTGTGTTCGATATTTTGCATAGTCCTATTATAAATAAAAGACAGTTTAAAAGCGAGATTACTCGCTTTTAATAAATATTTTCGTGTCCTTCTGTTAATAAGGGAGGGAAATGAAGATTCAGAAGGATTTCATTTGTAAGTTTTACTGAGTTAATTATAATAAATATTATAGAGAGCAGTGTGAAACCTGTGTGAAAGATAATTCGCATTGCGTTACTCAAATGTGATACAATACTTGAGTTTAGTAAAAGAGGACCTTAATGAGAAATAAAAAGATTATTAATATAGCGGTAATCGCTCACGTTGATGCGGGTAAGAGTACACTTGTAGATGCGTTTTTAGATCAATCAAATGTATTTAGACAAAATGAAGTGCATGTTGAACAAATCATGGACTCAAATGACTTAGAGCGTGAACGTGGAATTACGATCTATTCAAAGAATTGTAGTATCATGGTTGGCGACACAAAAATCAATATTGTGGATACGCCAGGACATGCGGATTTTTCATCCGAAGTAGAACGAATTATACGTACAGTTGATACCGTAATTCTATTAGTAGATTCAAGTGAAGGTCCAATGCCTCAAACACGATTTGTTTTACAAAAATCACTTGAACTAGGTTTAAAGCCTATTCTATTAATTAACAAAATTGATAAACAAGATCAACGCGCAGAAGTCGTTGTTGATTTAGTATATGATCTATTCCTTTCACTTGATGCGACGGATGAACAATTGGACTTCCCAATTCTTTATGGTATCGCACGTCAAGGTATTGTACGTCGTAACTTAGATGATACGAATACAGATTTAGTACCATTGTTTGAAACAATCATTGAACATATTGGGACATATCCTGATTTAGATGATGAACCAACACAAATGCAAGTAAGTTCATTAGCGTATGATGAATATATTGGTCGTTTAGGGATTGGACGTTTATACAAGGGTACATTACGTGTAGGACAATCGATCATGGTTGTTCGCGGACAATCAAGTATTCGTCAATCCATTTCACAATTATTTACCTATGAAGGATTAAAACGTATTCCTGTTCAAGAAGTACACAGTGGAGATATCGTAATTATCGGTGGTATTCAAGATGTTTATATTGGTGATACATTATGCGATCCAAATAATATTCAAGCGATGCCTTTAATTACTATTGAAGAACCAACATTATCGATGAACTTCTTAGTTAATGATTCGCCATTTGCGGGTAAGAGCGGTAAGTATGTTACGTCTCGTAATATTAAAGAACGTTTATTAAAAGAACTTGAAGTCAATGTAGGCTTAAAAGTTGAATCACTTGAATCAACGAATAAATTTAAAGTATCAGGTCGTGGTGAGTTACATCTAACGATCTTAGTTGAAAATATGCGTCGTGAAGGTTTTGAGTTAGCGGTTAGTCGTCCTGAAGTTATCTATCGTTATATTGATGGAAAACGTATGGAA
>DASSDQ010000126.1:0-21037 GCA_035697025.1 Erysipelotrichaceae bacterium
ACGCCAATAACGACACATTCTTTTTCAATCGCGGCTTCTTGGATTAAACTATTTGGAATTAAGACGCGTCCTTGACCATCGAATTCACATTCTGCAGCTTTCGCAACTAACATATGTACATACATGCGGGATTCACGTTTAGTGTTAGGCAAACTTCTTAATTCGTTTAAGATCTTTTCCCATTGTTGGTGAGTATAACCAGTGATACAGCCATCTAGACCACGCGTAAGGATAATGCTATTCCCCAACTCCTCACGAAAACGAGCCGGAATAATTATTCTTCCTTTACTGTCTGTGTTGTGACGATATTCACCCATTAACATAGATTCACCACTTTTACCCACAATATGACACTTTCTACCACCATTATATTCCTATGTCCTATAAATTAAAAGAGATTTTATCTATTTTGATAAAATCTCTTATTGATTAAATAAAAAAAGCGATAATCGCTTCTTTATTTACTTTCGTAATGTCCGCATGCTTCACAAACATGATGAGGCAATTTATACTCACCACATGAAGGACACTTCACCATAGTAGGTGCAGCCAACTTATAATGCGTTCTACGTTTTGCTTTTCTTGTTTTAGAAACACGTCTTTGTTGTACAGCCATGAATCACACCTCCTCATCATCTTGTGCTTTGTACTCCAAGATCTTTGATAATCTTGGATCAATCTTTTGATTTCTGCGACGTCCAAATTCTTCTTCACTCAAAACTTCCCAACCATCCCCTGAAGGTAATTCTTTTATTCTTGGAGAGATTACGACTGGTGGAACTTCTAACCAAATTAATCCTAAGATTTCTGGGTCAAAATCCAACACTTCACCATCTACTGGAATAATATCTGAATCATCTTCTACAGGTTCAAAGCTATATACAAGTTTTGAATTCGTCTTAAATGAAATAGGAACATCCACAAAACTAATCGAACAAGGAACAATCATCTTCCCTTTTACTTTAAGATCCGCAATCAATAGATTTGAATGCACATCATAACTCAGTTTTGCGTTTACTTTACAATCATCAATTCGACGTATATTCATATACGTAGGAATCTCTTCTTGAGTAAAGTTTAAGCTTAGTTGAATCTCTTCACCTTCCAGAGGAAGTCTCTGACAATCACGTTTCGCCCATTTCATAAAAATCACCTTTTCGTCAACGGACTTATTATAAAGATAAACCTTATAAAAGTCAACGCTAATTCACGTTTACGACATTATTCAACCATTTCACAAAATCTTCAATCACTTCATTTTGCTTAATATCGTTGAAGATTTCATGTCGACAATCTTTGACTAATCGATAGTCCACGTTATTATACCCTATTTCGCCTAATCGATGTGCAGCTCTTTCTAATCCATTTGGTAAGAAACATGGATCAAACTCACCACTAACGAAATGGATGGGTAAATTTGGATTAGTTACATTCCAATCATCCCCATGATAGACTTCATTAATACCACCTAACATATCGACATAGGCTTGTGTAGTGAAATCATACCCACATAAATCATCTTCATTATATTTACGTACATTCTCTTCATCTACACTTAACCAATCATTACTTGTTTTTGGATTTTTTACCGATTTATTAAAACTTCCAAACGATAATTTTGTCATGAATGGAGACGCGTGTTTTTTACCATTTAGAGCACGTATTACTTTCGCAAGTATTAACCCCATACTCGCCATAGGACTTTCATCAGGTGAACCACTTAAATATAAGCCTGATAATTCATCCGCATATTTCTTTAAATAAGAACGTGCAATTAAGCTTCCCATACTATGACCAAATAGGATGAATGGTACATTCTTTGGTTTTAACATAGTAATAATCGCATGTAAATCATCAAGATTCTTATGCCAACCATCTTCATCCGCAAAGTATCCTTTTAATGTCCCATCATACAAACTCTCACCATGGCCACGATGATCAATCGTTAATACATTAAATCCATTATCATTTAATGTATTAGCGAATTTTTGGTAACGCAATTGATGTTCAGCCATACCATGAAAGATACAAATAAATGCTTTTGGATTAGGTATTTGGTAATAATATGCTTTTAATTTCTGCGCATCAAATTCAGAAGTATAAATTATTTCTTGACCAGGCATATAGAATCCTCACTTAAGTTCATCATACACCACATCTAGTTAATAGTTAAAGCCTATGTTATAGTAATTTACATGAAAATAGCTGGAATAATTGTTGAATATAACCCATTACACAATGGTCATCTCTACCACATTCAAAAGACGCGTGAATTAACGAACTGTGATTTATTAATTTGTGTAATGAGTGGTCATTTTGTTCAACGGGGTGAACCTACCATTATTAATAAATGGATACGTACTGAAACGGCATTAAACAGTGGTATAGACCTTGTTTTAGAGTTACCCTACCCATTTGTCGTACAAAGTGCTAAACACTTCGCAAATGCGGCTGTACGCATTCTAGAGCTAGCTGGATGTACAGATATCGTGTTTGGAAGTGAAAGTAATGATATTGAGAGTTTGAAGTTGATGGCTGAATTACCAATCAATGTGGATGGACTAAAAGAGAATCTTAATATGGGTATGGGCTATCCAAAAGCATATGGTCTTGTTCAAGGTTCTTTTCATCCAAATGATATCCTTGGTATTGCGTATATGAAGGCAATTAGTGAAACGAATATTACAGCACACTGTATTCAACGTACCAATCATTATCATGATGAAACATTAAATCATAGTATCGCAAGCGCAACCGCAATCCGAAAAGCTTTAATTGAACATAAAGATGTAAGCAATTTTACACCAATGGCAGATGATTTATTAATCAACAAGAACATTCAATGGGAAGACTATTTTGATTACCTTAAGACAAAATTACTGACCATAAACAAAGAAGATCTTCAAACTATCTTCTTAATGGATGAAGGATTAGAGAATCACTTTAAGAAACAAATTAAACAATCCGATACATTTGAAGAATTCATGCAGAATTGTATTGGTAGACGTTATACAAGAGCGCGTATTCAAAGAGCATGTGTTCATTTATTAACTCATACAAAACGAACAGACATCCCAAACATTCAATCATTGAATAGTATTCGTGTCTTAGGATTTAATCAACATGGGCAAGATTATCTAAAAACATTACGTGAAGAAACAGTAAAAGTCGCATCACGCTTCAATCAACTTCCTCTCTACTTAAGAGAATTAGAATTAAAGGCAACCCAAGCGTATGCGTATGCATTGGATAAAGAATCAAGAAATAAATTGATTCAAAGAGAAATTGAAGGACCTGTTATACATAAATAACTAACAAAAGATCTAAGCATTTGCCTAGATCTTTTTAAATCATTAAATTAAATAAATATATTATTAATCTTCATCTACATTATGGTAAACGTTTTGAACATCATCTAATTCATCAATCATTGTCATGAAACGATTGAATAAATCCGCATCATCGCCTGTTAGTTTGACTGTGTCATGTGGAACCATAGTGGTTTCTAAAGCACTAAATTCTACATCAGGAATGATTGTTTCAATAGCGGTTTTTGCCTTATATAAATCATTTGGATGAACCGTTACGTTGATTGTTTCATCTTCTTTTTCGACATCCACTACATCGACATCATGTTCGATTAATGTGTCAAGGATTTGTTCCTCATTGTCATACACAAACGCTAAAATACCAATGTGATCATATAAATGAGATACAGAACCAGATACACCAAATTTCGATTTTGTTTTAGTAAAACAATTACGTACATCACTTACCGTACGATTAACATTATCGGTTAAACAATCTACGATTAAAGTACAGTTACCCGGTCCATAACCTTCATAACGTACGCTAGAATAACTATCTTCGGCACCACCCTTAGCTTTATCAATCGCACGTTTAATAACGTCTGCAGGCACTTGATTTGCCTTTGCACGTTCAATCATGCGTTTTAAGCCTTGGTTCATTTCTGGATCAGGAATACCAGCTTTTGCCGCAATAAATAATTCTTTACCAAATCTTGAATAAATCTTAGTCTTTGAGGCATTCGTTTTTTCTCTTGCCTTTTTTCTTACTTCAAATGCGCGTCCCATGTGTGCACCACCTTTATATTACTAATACCACATCTAATTCTAAGCGATACGTAAGTCCGCATTCAAGCCTTTTTTGCATGCTTCAATGGTTTTTTGATATAAACTTGTAATTTCTTCTTCACTTAGCGTATGATCAGGCGCTTGATAAACCACTTTTAATGCGATGGATTTCTTGCCCTTCTCAACTTTATCACCTTGATAAATATCAAAGATAGTGACTGATTGAATTATGTCTTTAGAAACAGAACGTATAACCTTTTCAATATCGGAAGCTAATACAGATTCATCACAAACCAACGCAATATCACGTACTACAGCTGGTAGTTTGTTTATTACATTATATTTTATTTTAGACGTTTTTAGAGTCAATAATGTTTCTAACAAGATTTCACCCATGATAACCGTACTTACATCGTATTTCTTCGCTGTTTTAGGATGGATTTCACCGATTACTCCAACAACTTTCTTATCAATTGTGACAAGCGCTGAACGTAATGGATGGAAGAAATCTGAACCTTCATTGGACTCAAACTTAATACGGTTGGATGTGAATCCTAATTCTAATAAGATTCTTTCGATTATTCCTTTTGCGCTATAGAAGTCATAAACAGAATTTTGTTTCTGCCAGATGGAAATTTCATGATTACCACTTAAGACAAACGCTAATCGTTCTTGCGTTTCTTTCATTGTGTTAAGATTCGAAATTTCAAATATCTGGAAATCTTTTATCTTATGCGCTTGATTATAACTTGCGGTATCAAGAAGACTGGTTAATAAATTATTACGCACATATCGACGTTCCTCACTTAAAGGTGACATCAATCGAGCTGGGTTCTCCAATGGATAAACCCCTTCTTTACATTTATCTTCATGTACGAGTGTGTAAGTAATTACTTCATTCATACCGAAACCTACTGCTAGTTGACGAATTTTCTGACGTACTTGTTGGCGAGGGTTATAACCACCTTGTGTACTCGGCATAATTGGTAATGTTCCAACTAGATCAGTATAACCAATAATGCGTCCAACTTCTTCAATTAAATCTTCCGCTACTTCGATATCTAAACGATAACTTGGAATCGTACAACTAATCCACTCACCATTAACAATCGGATTTAAGTATAAACGAGTAAATATCTCAACACATGTTTCAAGTGTTACACGTGTTCCAAGTAATGTCTCAATATGTGAATGAGCTACTTTTACAACTTTTAACTCTGAATTAAGTGAACCATGAACTTTAGTTTCTTCAACTAATTTCGCATCCGCATATTCAACTAATAGTTCTACAGCACGATCCATTGCCTTATACGCAGCCATTGGATCAAGTCCTTTTTGGAATCGAAGGCTTGCTTCAGTTAATAGATTAACGCGACGTGATGTATGACGAATTCGTGTCGGATTGAATTGAGCTGCTTCGATTACGATTGAATGTGTTGATTCATCGATTTTACTATCATCGCCACCCATAATGCCTGCTAAACCAATTGCTTTATTGTTAGATGTAATGACGATATCATTTTCTTCTAATATTAAATCGGAATCATCTAATGTTTTAAGTGATCCAACTTGATGATCTTTTACGATAATTTCTAATTTAGCTAATTTTGACGCATCATAGAAATGTAGAGGTTGACCTGTCTCAATCATGACATAGTTTGAAATATCAACGACATTATTAATTGATTTCATGCCTACTGCTTCTAAATCACGTTTCATCCAAACTGGTGTTGGTCCTACTTTAACAGAACCAATATGCTTACCTAAGAATAATGGACACATCGTTGTCTCTGAACCGATATTAAGTGAACTTGGTGTTCCATTCACATGATAATCTTTCTTCCAAGGAATCGTAATTTCTCTCTTTAATAGAGCAGATACTTCATACGCAACTGACCATAACGCATTACAATCATTACGATTTGGTGTTTGTTTGACATCAATAATGACATCATCTAAACCTAAAGTAGATAGAGCTTCTAAACCAACGACAGTACTTGGATCTAATACTTCAATTCCAGATTTTTGATCATCGGTTAAACTTTTCGCATCAACCCCTAATTCTAAGAGCGAACAAATCATTCCATTACTTTCAACACCTTTTATACTTGCTTTTTTAATTGTGATTTGTGGTAATACTGCCCCAACTTTTGCGACGATAACCTTTTGTCCTTTACGAACATTCGGTGCGCCACACACGATGGACACAACTTCATCCCCAACATTAACAAGTGTTTTGGATAGATGGTCTGATTCAGGGTGTTTTTCACATTCAATTACTTCACCAATTACAAGGTTTGTGCCATGCGCAACTGGTTCAACACTCTCAACTTCTAATCCAGCTAATGTTAGAGTATCCGCTAAATCTTGAGCTTTTATATCTTTTAAGTCGACATAACGACTTAACCATTTTAAACTTACTTTCATGTTTTTCTCCTACTCAAAACGACGGAATGTCGATAAGAAACGTAAATCGTTTGTATAGAATTGACGAATATCATCAATACCATATTTCAATAAGGCAACACGTTCTACGCCTAATCCAAACGCAAAACCACTTACTTTTTCAGGATCATAACCCGCCATTCTTAAGACATTCGGATGAACCATCCCAGCCCCAAGAATCTCAATCCATCCTGTATGTTTACACGTAGGACATCCCTTACCATTACAAATATGGCAAGAAACATCGACTTCAACGCTTGGTTCAGTAAATTGGAAATAGGATGGTCTAAAACGGATAACACGCGCATCACCAAACATATGTTTCGCTAATTTTTCTAATGTCCCTTTTAAATCCGATAAAGAAATCTTTTCTCCTACAACTAATCCTTCCATTTGAACGAATTGATGTGAATGCGTCGCATCATCATCATCTTTACGATAAACTTTACCCGGACAAATTACTTTGATAGGAACTTCACCTTTATACGCTTCTAACGTACGTGTTTGAATCGCTGTAGTATGTGTTCTTAACAACCATTCCATATTAATATAGAACGTATCTTGCATATCTCGTGCAGGATGTTCCTGCGGAATATTTGCACGTTCAAAATTATAGTAATCCAACTCTACTTCAGGTCCTTCTTCAACGAAATATCCCATGCCAATAAAGAACTGTTCAATTTCAGTTTGAACAACAGTTAAAGGATGTAGATTACCAACTCTTGGTAAACTTGAAGGTAGTGTAATATCGATTTTACCTAATTTTAATTGTTCATTTAACTTCAAATCTTCGAGTTCTGCTTCTTTTTCTTTGAACGCATTTTCTAAGGTTTGTTTAAGTTCATTTACTTTTGAACCAAACGCAGGCTTTTCTTCGACAGGTAAATCCTTCATTTGAAGCATTAACTGTGATACTAAACCTTTTTTAGATAAATACTCATTACGAACGGAAGATAACTCATTTAAGTTCGTACACCCTTGAATCGCTTCTAACCCATCTTTTCTTAATTTTTCCACAATTTTTTCTCCTTAAAATAAAAAAATCGCCCCTACAGGAACGAAATTCGCGGTACCATCCTGCTTTGTCTTGCGACACAGCTTAATCCGATAACGGTGGGACCGTGAGTGATTAACTCCTCTTTGGGGTGAATTCACAGAATATGAATAACTTTCAGCAAGTGTTACTCTCTCTACAGTGTTCTGTTACTATGTCCCAGCATTGATTTACATGAATAGTATACCAAAACCAAACAAATAATCAAATTTATTTTCTAAAGTAATGTAATAAGATTCCAGTCGCAACCCCTACATTTAAACTATTAAATTTACTTGTTTCAATACGAATAATCGCATCACTCTTACGTAATAGTTCAGTTCGTACGCCTTTACCTTCATTCCCTAAAATAACCGCAACTTTTTCTGATTTCTCAACCGATTCAAGTGGAACAGATTGATTAAAGCCAGTCCCATATACTTTATAAGATTTAGACTTTAATTCTTCAATCGCTTTAACACAATCTAATGTTTCAGTCGGTATATGAAAAATTGCGCCTTGGGATGAACGAATAACCTTCTCATTGTATACATCAACACAATCCTTTGAACATATGATTTTATCAAATCCAAATGATAGAGCTGTACGAATCATCGTACCCATATTCCCTGGATCTTGAATTTGATCACAAATTAATACACGTGATTCTTTCGATGTTTTAAGATCTGGGAATGTGCATAATGCGATAATGTTTTCCTTTGATTGCGTTGCACAAAGTTTATCAAACAAATTATCCTTTAACTCGAATACATTTCCTTTGAATTTAGGTTTGTACCCAAATCGAACAATAACTGCCTCTACGCAATTCGCCTTTTGTGCTTCTTCAAATAGATGTTCGCCTTCTACTAAAAAACGTCTATATTCACTTCTATATTTTGATTGATGAAGTTTCATCCATTGTTTATACGTACTATTTTGATTTGATGTGATTTCCATAGACCAAGTATAACAAAAAAGTACTCTTTCGAGTACTTAATCCTTCAATACCGCAACACAACGATCACATAAACCATCTTCTTGATGACTTTGTGTTACATTCCAACAACGTGGACATGTTAAGCCTTCTGCTTTTTCAACCGTTACTTTAGTTTCATGCGCAACCTTAATTTCGGATTGCGAAACGATTAACCATTGTGAGAAGTTTGGTAAATATGATTTTACCAACTGATCCACATCTTCACTTACTTCCACAAACACTTTTGCTTCTAAACTCTTACCGATGACTTTATCAGCACGTGATAATTCAAGTGCTTTGAAGATATCCGTACGTAATGCGAACAATTTATCCCAATCTTCTGTATTAACACTTGGTAATTCCATATGAACTGGTAATTCCTTCAAATGTACAGAATCTTGATTTGGATAAAGCGCATCATGTACTTCTTCCATGGTATGAGAAAGTATTGGGGCTAAAATACGATTTAAACTATCGACAACGGTATGTAGTACCGTTTGAACTTCTAAGCGACGTTGACCTTCTTTTTTATCAATGTACAGTACATCCTTTGTAAAGTCTAAGTAGTACGCAGACATTTGATTAGTCATGAAATTACTTACTGCACTAACTAAATTCTTATAGTCATATGAACGATATACAACATGCGCTAAATCAATAATTTGATTAAGTTGATCTAAAATATATAAATCAACTTTTGGTAAATCACTAAACTTAACTTTCTTATTTACATCAAATTCATCTAGATTACCTAATAAGAATCTAAATGTATTTCTCATTTTTTTATAACTTTCAATAACTTGTTTTAAAAGATCATCTGAGATACGCACATCCGATTGATAATCTATTGAACTTGCCCATAAGCGTAAGATATCTGCACCAGACTGTTTAACCACTTTGTTTGGTTCAACCGTATTACCAAGCGATTTACTCATCTTTTCGCCTTTACCATCCAATACGAACCCATGTGTTAAGACTTCTTTATATGGCGCATGTCCATGTACTGCGGTAGAAACAATTAATGAACTGTTAAACCAACCACGATATTGGTCAGACCCTTCAAGATATAAATCAACTGGTAATTTACCCCCTCTGGCAAGGATTACACCAGTATGGGATGATCCAGAATCAAACCATACATCCATGATGTCAGTTTCTTTTCTAAATAAGCCATCTGGACTTTCTGGATGCGTATAACCTGATGGTAATAAATCTTTCGCATCTTTATTAAACCAGATATTAGAACCTTCATTCTTAAACAATTCAGATACATGTTTGAATACAGCTTCATCCATGATTGGTGTGTTTTCTTGGGTATAGAAAATAGGAATTGGAACACCCCAAGCACGTTGACGTGAAATACACCAGTCACCACGATCCTTGATCATGTTATGCATTCTGAGTTTACCCCATTCAGGAACCCATTTAACGTTATCAATTTCATGAAGTAATTGTGTACGAATTTTTTCAATTGACGCAAACCATTGGGTTGTTGCACGGAAAATAACTGGCTTCTTTGTACGCCAATCATGTGGGTAACTATGTACGATATGTTCAAGCGCTAATAAAGCATGTTCGTTTTCTAGATATTCAATAACTGTTTTATTCGCAACTTCGACAAACTGACCCACCAAGAAATCTCCTGCTTCAGCCGTCATACAACCACGATCATCAACTGGGCAGAACGCTTCTAAACCATATTTACGTCCAACATTAAAGTCTTCAACCCCATGTCCTGGAGCTGTATGAACACAACCTGTCCCATCTTCATCGGTAACGTGATCACCTAATATTACAATAGAAGTACGATCATAAAGTGGATGTTTGGTTTGGATAAATTCACACTCAGAACCTTTAAAGGTTGATAAAACCCCTAAATTATCAAGTTTGAAACGTGTTAATAAATCGTCCATTAAACGTTTCGCAAAAATCAAGTTACCTTTTTCAGTCTTAACTTTTACATACTCAATATCCGCATTTAAACAGATTGCTAGATTTGCAGGAATTGTCCAAGGAGTTGTTGTCCAGATGACGAAATAATCACCTTTATCAACAGGTCCTTTAGCTTCAGTAACTTCAAAACGCACGAAAATGGTTTCATCTTTTTTATCATGATATTCAATTTCAGCTTCCGCAAGTGCACTCTCACTGCTTGGACTCCAATAAACTGGTTTTAACCCTTTATAGATTAAACCATCCATTGCCATCTTACCGAATACTTCGATTTGTTTAGCTTCAAACTCTTTTTGAAGAGTCGCATAGTAATGATCATAATCACCAATCGTTCCAAGCGCCTTCATATCAGCCATTTGGGTTTCAATTTGTTTACGAGCATACGCATCACAAAGTTCTCTAAAATCATAGGTACTCATCGTTTTGCGATTATGCCCTAATTTAGAGATTGCGGTTTCAATTGGTAATCCATGTGTATCCCAACCAGGTACGAATAAACTTTGATAACCCAACATATGATGGCTCTTAACCACGATATCTTTAAGGATCTTGTTTAATGCATGACCAATATGGATATTCCCATTTGCGTATGGAGGACCATCGTGTAGAACAAATGGTGTTCTGTCTTTATGATGTTCTTTCATCTTTTCATAAAGATTTTCTTCTTTCCAACGTTCTTGGAACTTAGGCTCTTTCTGAGTCAAATTCGCACGCATTTCAAATTCTGTTTTCGGCATTAATAATGTGTCTTTATATTCCATAATTCCCTCTTTCTCATAAAAAAAGCATCCTAATCTAAGGACGCTTAGCGTGGTACCACCTTAGTTCATCTTGCGATGCACTCAACACAATAACGGTGTGTTCCGTCATTCCTTTTAATCGGAATACGACTTCCAAGTGATGTCCAATGTTTCATTCAGGCTTTTTTGCACCAACCAAAAGCTCTCTAATTCTGAATATCAACCGGCACGTCTTGTTCCTTGTCTTTATCATTAATATACTGTACAACCGGAATCCTTGGCACTTCAAATGCTTCAATGGATTCGGTTAACTGATGCAACTTTTCAAGCATATCTGCTCTTACACCCTGCGCATCCTTACTAATTCGGGCAATTTCTACTAATACTAGTTTGGCTGTTGATAAAGCCTCTTTGACAATTGAATCCGCATTATTCTGTGCTGAACTTATGACAGAATTTGCTTCTTTTAAGGCTAATCGTGCGATATCATCCGCAGCTTTTTCACGAACATTAAGTTCACTGACTAAGCTTTGGTATCGATCTTTAATTTGATTTAATTGGTCAGACGCAAATTCAGTTTGTTTAATATAACTCTGAAGTTGTTTATCTTTAGAGTCTAATTCAAACTCAAGTCTATCCATGGCATCATCTACCGCAAATCGGTCATAGCCTTTTTTCATGATCCGAAATTTCGGTTTTTTTGCCTCCATAGTTTCACCCAACCCTTGTTAAAGATGTTCTCATTATCACACAATCATTTTGACTTGGCAAGAACCTAATTCTCTTCTTCCGCATCAATAGAAATCTTACCATGTACACCCACACTTTTAGGTGCACAGAGGATTACATTATGTCCAATTTTCTGAATTGAACCATCAAGCGCAAACACAACACCCGTTAAAAAATCAATCGAACGTTGCGCATATTCACGATTCAAACGATGTAAATTGACAACCGCTGCACGACGATCTTTTAAATGACGTGCTACTTCTTCCGCTTCATCAAATGTACGTGGTTCGAATAATACCATTTTAGTATCCATACTTACTTTTGAAAAACTCTTATTGGTTGGTTCTTCATAATCACTTAAACGTGATGCTTCTTCTTCATCTAGTTCAATTTCCTCTTCCATAGGGACAAAGAAATTCTTTATTTTTCCAAATATTGCCATATTAGACCTCCAACATAGTATTAGTATAGCACTTAAACATAAAAAAATGGATGGTTTCCCATCCATTTGTTAATTTGCAGGTGAGGTTTCGAGTAAGCCATATCCACCATCAAGTCGTTTGTATAAAACTGATATATGGTGATCTTCTTCATCGGTATAAATGAAGAATGAATGACCCAACATTTCCATGCGCATAATCGCATCATCTAAACTCATAAGCTCTGCTGTAATCGTTTTAGTCTTTACCACACCTTGTGGTACTACTTCATCCACCTTATCAATCTGTTCAATAAATGCTTTAGACAATTTCTCACGATGTTTCTTAGATAATCGTGTTTTTTGTTTGCGGATTTGATCTTCTATTTTATCGATGGCTAGATCGATTGCCGCATAATAATCTTCGTGACTTACCTCTGCTCTGAGTATCGCAATCTTACTTAGGATTGTGACCTCTACTTTCAAATTCTTTGGATTCACCTTTATTGAGATATTCGCTGGTGTATCCTCCTCTATCAAGAAGAACTTTTCAAGAAAGGCTAGTTTCTTCTGTGTGGTTTGAAGCATTGCTTCGGTTATAGTCAAATTCTTTCCGTGGATATGAAGTTTCATCGTCACTTCCTCCTTACTTTCATTATACGAGCTTTTTTATAAAGAAGGAGTCTTTTTGACCTGAAATTTTTGTGATACACTATGTGTAACGTGCTCACGCACTTTTTTTATTTTAAATACATTTGTAAGAATTGACTAACATTTTTAAACGCTATCTTTTCAACTTCTGATAATGTGAAACCTTCATCCAATAATGCTTTCACAAAATTCTGGGATTCACTTGCATCTTGTAAATCAGATGCCATTGAGAAACGGCCAAAATCACCTTCTAGAAAATCCATATAATCGAACCCAATCGCTAAATTATCAATTCCGCCTAATGACTTAATATGACTTGCGTGTCGCGCTAACTCTTTTGCGTTTTGATAGGTTTCATTCAAACTTACAAACTTTTTAGCCGCAACTAAACCAATTAAACCTCTATTTTTAATTATTGCGATAATTTGTTGATCTGTTAAATTACGATCCACATTACTTAGATTACGTGTATTACTATGTGTTGCGATTACTGGTTTATTTGATAATGTGATAATATCCCAAAAACTCTTTTCATTCGTATGTGAGATATCAATAATCATGTTTAATTGATTCATACGTTTAATCGTTCGTTGCCCAAGTTCAGTTAAACCTCTTAATGGATTACCTCGAACTCCTGTTGATAACGCATTTTCATCGTTCCACGATAATGAACCAATGCGAACTCCTTTTTCATATAGCCAATCAATAATCTCTTCAGGATTATCTTTAATAAAACACATACCTTCTACTGTCATCATCGCATTAATTCGTGTTGTATCTAAATCTCCACCTTTGTAGGCATAAAGAGTATCAGGATTAGCTTCAATCTCTGATTTAAGTGATTCGACCATTTTAATTGCGGTCTCAAGTGTTTCATGACCTTCAAAAAAACAAGCCATTCCAACACCATATACCTCACCTTTATGTAACTTATCAATGTGATATTTTTTCAATATATCTGTATCATTCTTTTCAACTTGAGTAAGAACATGCATCCCTATATCCGCATGCAAATCAAATAGTTTCATATTAATAGATCGAACGATAGTATTTTAATTCCATCTCATTCGCCTTTCCTGTATCGTAACCTAAATCATTTAATAAATTATCTAAACTAACCTTTTTATTTTCATACACAATATCGTTTAAACGATATAGTACTGCTTGTCCAACTAGGGTTGCTTCTTCATACAAGTCCACAAAACTCTTTGTGCTTATTGAATTATCACATGGATGTTCCCACGGACTATGTTTCAAGTTAAGGACATCATGTTCAGTATCAATCTTACCGATTACCATATGACTCGAATACTTCCACTCTAAACCCATTGCCTTTTCAGCAGCTTGAATCAATGGAAATAACGTTGTATTTGGATCAAAGAGCATCTTCGATAATTTATGCATGCTTGCAAAACACTCTTCATATATTTCTGTACTAAAGTCTAGATTATATACACTTAATACGATTTTACGATAGAACTCACCAATAATCTTACGGTGTTCCGGTAATGAATCGACAAACTCATAACTCTTGGTCTCATTTAATCGATACCCTTTTATTTGCTTAACCATCATTGTATCAATCATGGATTCAAATCGGTAATGCCAATACTTTGTATCTCCAGCAATCTCTCCACTTCGATTAAATACAAATGGATGTGCTTTATGATCTAGTGACCAATGCATTAAATGTCCTGCTAGAAATGCAATTAAAATTTCCTTATTCTCAGTTTCATTTTGGATTAATTCAATTGCTTTTGCATAAAAACGATTAATCCATTTTCGATGAATCACATTCCCAATTTCATGAACTGGTTTTGCGTCCTTATCATCTTGAAAAGGTAATGCCTTGTAATAAAATAAGAAATCAGGTCCACTGGATGCCATAGAAAAAACGCGAGGATATTTTTGAATAACTCGCTTTATTTCTAGATTAGGTAGTTGTTGTAAAACATCATTTGCACATAATGCATGAGCAATTATATTCGGCATAAATCCTCCTTAGATGAGTGATTCTAACCATTGGAATACTTTAACCATTGCTAGAGTATCCATTCGACAGTAGCTTAACAATGCGGCTCTAACTTCATCTTGTTCTTCATCATCAACTAAATTTCGATAATGATAAACTGCATCCATACCATGACTAATCGCTAGATATTCATACGATAGTTCAGGATGAATTGCTTCAATGATTCGCTTAAGAGAATAAGCACCCTTCATTCTTTCGTCATAGACTAAACCATCAATAAAAACTTGTGCTAAATCGACAAATCGATCAATTATTTTAAATAATTCTTCACTGTATTGTGGTAATTGAGCTGCTAGTTGTTTTAAACGAATTGCTTCTGCCCCAAACGCATTGTAAGCGATAATCGGGCCTTCACTCGGAATATGCTCTAAGAGTGACACAATAAACGCTTCTCGGCAATCACCTTGCCCAAGAAACTCACGATGATGAACTAAATCATCTTCAATAAAATGCAATGAATATTGAAATGGAACTACATCAAATGGATGCATCGAATCAAATGGAGGAATCCCATATGTATCCCATTCAAAATCAATAAATGACATGACTGGTTTCTTAATATCATTAATCCAAACAGACAATGCTCTTTGATCTACAAATCGACCATCTAAACGAGATGCCATTATTTGTGCATATTGCGCTTTACTTAATACTAAATTATCAAGTGGAATGTCTTGAATCTTAGTTATTCCTTGTTTCAACCATTCTTTCTTCATAGGATTAGAGAAATGATAGATGGAATTCTCACCTAAATCTAACCCTTTAAAACAAATATTAAATTTTTCGCACTTAATTGGGTTTGGACATTCTTCTAATGTGATTGGATATGTTTCAAGTTTAATAACTTTTTGCATTTCATTTAGATTGTTCTCTAAATTTCGTTCACGTTTAGACACAATACTTAAGATATCGCCCTGAACATGTCCACTTGGCTTTATAAAGTTAGATGTAAGAATAAAACAATCATCAATCGATAAATTTCCTAATCGCAAATATTCTTTATTAAAGTACATCGAATATATCTTTGTGACAGTAATCCCGTTTTGTTTAAGAACCCAATAATGATTCGAAAAATAACTCGCATCTTCTACTCTGGATAAGACAGACATTGTATTAAAATACAATTCAAAACCATCCTCAGTTTTATGTAATCCCGCAACCTTTATTCTTAATCCATTCGCTTCAAATCGTAAGTTAAAACACCACTCATGTTTTGATAGTGCATCAATAGATTCATCCATCGTCATACCTTGTCTTCCAACAAAATAATCCTTAGCTTGAGTTTTAACAATTAAAGCTTGATTCATTGATTGAATCATTTGAATAAATGGATTAAACGTTTGTCTTTCACCAGATTGGTTTAACCATAAAATACGTGGACAACTTAAATACTGTCTTAAATCAGAGATATGAAACATGACTAGTAAGCCTCAAATGCCAATCCAAACGCTTCCGCTACTGGTGCATTTGTGAGTTTACCTTGATACGTATTTAAAGCACTTAATAAGCACTTATTCTGTTTTAAGGCTCCATCAAGTCCATAATTCGCTAATAATAAACTATATTCAAGTGTTGCATTATTTAAACCTAAAGTAGATGACAAAGGCACAGCCCCAGGCATATTCGCAACACAATAGTGAATGATTCCATCAACAGTAAAAATTGGATCTAAATGCGTTGTAGGATGTGTTGTTTCAAAACAACCCCCTTGATCTACCGCAATATCAACCATAATACTTCCAGGTTGCATACGTTTTAAATCTTCTCTTAAGATCAACTTAGGCGCTTTAGCACCTGGGATTAAAACTGCCCCAATCACAACATCTGTTTCAGGCAATAATTCCATGATAGTTGAATGTGTTGAATAACGAGTCTTTAATTGGAAACCAAATTCGCTTTCTAACTGTTCTAAACGCGCAATATTACGATCAAGTATGGTAACATCAGCTCCCATTCCAATCGCAATCTTAGCCGCATTTTTACCTGCAACTCCAGCCCCAATAACCATAACTTTAGCTTTTTTAACACCAGGTAATCCACTTAACAATAAGCCCTTACCACCAAACGGTTTCTCCATATATTTTGCGGCTTCTTGAATACTCAAACGACCAGCTATTTCACTCATCGGTTTTAGTAAAGGTAAACTACCATTCACATCAAGTGTTTCATAGGCAAGTGATGTTACTTTATTATCAAGCAAAGCTTTTGTTAGAGCTTCATCAGCGGCTAAATGTAAGTAAGTAAATAACATTAATCCAGGTCTAAAGTAAACATACTCACTCTTAAGTGGTTCTTTAACTTTGATCATCAAATTTACATTATCCCAAACCTCTTTTGCGGTATCACAAATCGTTGCGCCATACGCAATATATTCCGCATCACTAAATCCCGATCCAATACCCGCATCTTTTTCGATTAATACTGTATGTCCTTTATCGACAAAACTTTTTACATATGCTGGTATTAATCCAACTCGATATTCTTGATTCTTAATTTCTTTTACACATCCAACAAACATAGCTTTAGACCTCCGTGCCTATATAATTCTATCATAGCTTCTAATTTAGAAATTCTATATTTCAATATTTTTGATTTTTTATCACTTTTATTTGCGTATATTGCCTTTATATCTGATTTATTTAAACATTTATTCACTTTTTTAACATTATTATTGAATATTTTCTGATATATTACATTTAATCTTAATTTATACATTTCAAATTAATAAGATTTCTAACCAGACAATAACTAACGACACACGACGAATCAAATAGTTGTTACTAAATACTCTTGAGATAGATCAAAATAACCTAGTTTAATCCCAAATATCACTGATTTAAATATAACATATTGGTATGAATGGTTATAAGCATTTTCGAAATAAATAAATATGTTAATCTTTTAACAAACTACTTGACAACAATTTCACATAGGTCTACGATACAATATGAAAGGTGATTCATATTTCAATATGTAATGTGCAAATGAAACAAGGAAAGACAATTTTAGAATTAGCAGTTGGCGATTTTGCGGAATGTAAGAAAGTATTATTAGACAAAGATGTAGTGTTATTCTCAGAAGTTAGTGGCGATAAAAACCCAGTACACTTGGACGAAGAATATGCGTCCACAACACGATTTAAACATCGTATCGTTCATGGTCATTTAGTCGCTTCATTATTCTCTGCCCTTCTAGGTACAGAACTTCCTGGCCAAGGTTCAATTTATCTAGGACAAACGATTAAGTATCTTAAACCCGTTTATTTGAATGATGAAATTAGAGCAGTTGTTAAAGTTATAGAATGTGATACTGAAAAGAACCGAGTAAAACTCGAAACAAATGCATATAACCAAAATAATGAAATGGTTATTACGGGGTTGGCAGAAATAATGCCTCCAAGATAGGAAATTTATGGATAATCGACATCAATTACTAAAAAAATTATACAAACAATTTTCTGATACATATGTTAAACCAATTGCACATGATATCGATGAAGAAGAACGTTTCCCAATCGAAACATGCGAACATATGAAAACATCTAAAATGTATGGTATTCCCTACCCTGTCGAATATGGAGGTAGTGGTGCGGATACTTTAGCGTATGTTTTAGCTGTTGAAGAGTTAAGTAAAGTATGTGGAACAACAGGCGTAATCTTATCAGCGCATACATCTCTTGGTTCATATCCTATTTATGCATTTGGAACAGAAGAACAAAAACAGAAATATCTTGTTCCTATGAATAAAGGCGAATTGTTAGGTGCGTTTGGATTAACCGAACCCAATGCAGGAACAGATGCGGCTGGTCAAAAAACTGTTGCGATACTTAAGGATAATTATTACGAAATTAGTGGTTCAAAAATATTCATTACAAATGCAGGTTATGCGGATGTCTATATCATATTCGCAATGACAGATACGTCAAAAGGAACACGTGGTATTACAGCCTTTATACTTGAAAAGGATATGCCTGGTTTTACGATTGGTAAAAAAGAAAAGAAACTCGGAATTCGCGGATCAAGCACCTGCGAACTCATCTTTGATCATGTCAAAGTTCCTCTTGAAAATCGATTAGGACAAGAAGGCATGGGCTTTAAGATTGCGATGGCAACACTTGATGGTGGAAGAATTGGAATTGCGGCACAAGCTCTTGGGATTGCGCAAGGAGCACTCGATGAAGTTGTTCACTATACAAAGAATCGCAAACAATTTAATCAATCAATCAGTCATTTCCAAAACACTCAATTTAAAATTGCGGATATGGCTACACAAATCGAAGCTGCTCGTTGTTTAGTTTATAAAGCTGCTGTTGCGAAAGATACTCAAAAGAATTTTTCAACTGAAGCTGCTATGGCAAAACTCTTCGCATCTGAAACCGCAATGGCTGTCACAACACAAGCTGTACAACTATTTGGCGGTTATGGGTATACACGTGAATATCCAGTTGAACGTATGATGCGTGACGCAAAGATTACTGAAATCTATGAAGGGACATCTGAAGTACAACGTATGGTTATAAGTTCTTCAGTATTGAGATAAAACGATGAAAATAATAGTACTAATGAAACAAGTTCCGAATACAACAAATATGTTAATCGATAAAGAAAAAGGAACTTTAATCCGCACAGGTGTAGAAAGCATTATGAATCCAGATGATACGAATGCGTTTGAAACAGCACTCCAAATAAAACAGAAACTTGGCGCAACTGTTATTGTGATGACCATGGGACCATCACAAGCCGAAGAAATGTTAAGAGAATGTTTTGCGCGAGGCGCAGATGAATGTGTCCTTATTTCTGATAAAGCATTTGCTGGTTCTGATACATGGGCTACTTCAAATACCCTATCAGCAGCCATTCAACGATATAATCCAGATTTAATATGTGCTGGCAGACAAGCAATTGATGGCGATACTGCACAAGTCGGACCTCAGATTGCGGAAAGACTTAATATCCCTCAGATTACCTATGTTAGTGAACTTATCGATGTTAAAAACGATTCGATAACCGTTAAAAAAGAATATGAAGATTTTACTGAGATTATCAAATCATCACTTCCATGTTTAATCACAACACTCGATCCTACGAATCCTCTTAGACAGATGAATGTGACAGATACATGGAATGCTTATACTAAACCAATTACATATTTAACCAACCAAGACTTAAAACTTGAATCAAGTATGATTGGCCTCAACGGTTCTCCTACACAAGTCAGAAAAACATTTACACGATCTGTATCTGGCGAAATCACATTAATCAATAGTAGTGGCACTGAAGCAGTGAATTCAATCATATCTGCGTTAAGCCCATACATGAACTAGGAGTCAAAATGAACAATTTAGTTAAAGATATCTATGTTTGGGTAGAACTCAGACACAATAAGATTCAAGATGTGAGTTTACAATTACTCAGTGAGGCAAATCATTTAAAAGATCAATATAAGGCAAAGAACATTGATTTTGAAGTTGTTGGGGTTGTGACAGGTTACCAAGTTGAAAATGTGCTTGAAGAATGTTTCAAGTTTGGTGCAGATCGATTAATCGTATGTGATGATATTAAACTCAAAGAAGTAAGTACCCAACATACCACAAAGGCAATTTCAGACATCATCAATCATTATCATCCTGATAGTTTATTGATTGGGGCGAGTGTAATTGGTCGTGATATTGCGCCTCGTATTGCGGCACGGATGAACACTGGATTAACCGCTGATGCGACATTAATTGAAGTTGATGAAGCACCTGAATCTACATTATTACTTGTTACACGACCTGCGTTTGGTGGTAATTTATTTGGGACAATCGTATGTCCAAATACACGTCCGCAAATGGCAACAATTCGTCCAAATGTATTTGAAAAACGCGAATTAAATCACCCTGTACAAAATATCGAAACCTTTACGACAACTTTCGATGAACTTGATTGGGTTAAAGTCATGTTACAAGAAAAGAAACTTGACCATTC
>DASSDQ010000127.1:0-10051 GCA_035697025.1 Erysipelotrichaceae bacterium
ACATGTCTTGAAGATTTAAATATTATTACAGGATATGAAATTCGTACAGTAGTTTCATCTACTTCAGAAATCGAAAAAGCAATTAATCGTGTCTATTCAAGACGTTCAGCAGATGAAATTATTAATGATATTAAAGATGAATATGGAGTTGCTTCAGCAGTTGGTCTTGAACAAACAAGTGACGATGAGATGGCAGAACGTGTTGATTCTGCGCCAGTTGTAAAACTAGTAAATAATCTAATATTTGATGCATTCCAACAGAATGCGTCCGATATCCATATTGAACCTGAAGAGAATATGACTCGTGTACGTTATCGTATTGATGGTGATTTACAATTACATAATGAATTTAGTGCAGAAGTGCATCAACTTATAATTACTCGTATAAAAATCGTTTGTGGTATGAATATAGCAGAAAAACGTGTTCCTCAAGATGGAAGTTTCCAATTCAAGAGTGAGTTCTTTACATTTGATATTCGTGTATCTTCCTTGCCAACACCTTATGGAGAAAAAATCGTTCTTCGTTTGTTGGGTGCTGATCGTAATATTGACTATAATCTTTCGAGTTTGGGTTTATCTGAATATACCCAAGAAATTATTCACAAAGCACTAAAATTACCTCATGGTATTTTATTGGTAACTGGACCAACAGGTAGTGGTAAAACAACTACACTTTATTCAATGTTAGCTCAATTAGCAGATGTTAAAAAAGCAATTGTCACAATTGAAGATCCGATTGAACGTAAATTTAATGGAATTACACAAGTCCAAGTTAATCCTCGTGCAGGTTTAACGTTCGCAAATGGTTTAAGATCTATTTTACGTCAAGACCCAGATACAATTATGATTGGGGAAATTCGAGATGGTGAAACAGCAGAAATTGCGATTCGTGCAGCGATTACTGGCCACTTTGTATTATCCACAATCCATACTAATGATGCATTATCAACAGTTGTACGTTTAGTTGATATGGGTGTTGAACCTTTCTTAGTTGCTTCTTCCGTAAAATGTGTTATATCCCAACGTTTAGTTAAAAAAGTATGTCCAAATTGTAAGAGAGAACATACTGTAGATTTAGCAGATAATTTACTTTTACAAACACACTTAACTACAGCTTCTAAGGGCAATGGATGTACAGAATGTAATCAAACAGGTTACCAAGGTCGTACAGCAGTATTCGAAATTATCTTAATTGATTCAAAATTACAAGAATTAATAGCGGATCAAGCAAGTATGGATGACTTAAAGAAATACGCAAAAGAAAAGAAAATGCGTATGTTAAGAGAAGAAGTTTTAGATTTAATCAATGCAGGAGTTACTACTGTAGAAGAGGGTATTCGAATTCTTTATACAGTAGATTAAGGGGGCTTTATGTTATTAGAAATTTTGAAGTATGCTCGTAAAAATGAATGCTCAGATATTCATTTAGTTGCGAACCGTAAACCGATTGTACGACATGTGGGAGAGCTCGTAAACTTGGATTTACCTGTTTTAGAGAATGGACAAGTTTATGATATTATTCATGCGATTATTTCACCTGAGCAATATGAACTATATGAGCAAGGTAAAGATGTTGATTCAGCGTATACGGATGATGCAGGTCATCGATATCGTTTAAACATCTATCGCCAACAAGGTGTCCCAGCAATCGCTATGCGTTTATTGAATAATCACATTCCAACGATTGATGAATTAAAGCTTCCACAAATTTTAAAAGACATTGCGATGCAACCTCGTGGACTAATATTAGTTACTGGTCCTACAGGAAGTGGTAAATCTACAACACTTGCCGCAATGATTGATTATATAAATGATAGTAAATCACATCATATCTTAACGCTAGAAGATCCAATTGAGTATATCCACAACTCAAAAAAGAGCATGATTAATCAGCGTGAGATTCATAAAGATGCACATGATTTTCAATCAGCATTACGTTCAGCACTTCGTGAAGACCCAGATGTTATATTGGTTGGTGAAATGCGTGATTATGAAACAATAAGCTTAGCACTTACAGCCGCAGAAACAGGTCACTTAGTGCTATCTACTTTACATACGACTGGTGCTGCGAGTACAATTGATCGTATCATCGATGCATTCCCACCTCATCAACAATCTCAAGTACGTACACAATTAGCCGGAGTTCTTAAAGCCGTTATTTCACAAGCTTTATTACCAAAAGCCGATTATTCAGGACGTACTGCTGTACATGAAATTATGTTAATGACTGATGCGATTGGGAACTTAATTCGTGAGAATAAGATTGTTCAGATTAATACAGCGATACAAACAGGTTTAAGAGTAGGTATGCAAACATTAGATGGAAACCTAGCTAAACTTGTTTCGGATCATATTATTTCATTTGAGGTTGCCAATGAAATTACTAGTAATCCTGAGTTACTAAAACGTTACCTTGGTAGACCATAAGACACATATTATGTATTATTAGCAATTGTTTATTGACTAATACATAGGATTGGTGTTTAATTTAATTAATAAAAGGAGGGGAATATTTTAATGAAAAAAATTCTCAACAAAAAAGGATTTACACTTATAGAATTAATCGTTGTTATTGCTATTTTGGCTATCTTGGCAGCTATCCTAATTCCATCATTGACTAATTATTTAGCTAAAGCAACACAAGCGAAGAATCAAGCAAATGCAAGATCATTCTATTCTGCAGTAGTATTAGAAGTTGCAACATTGCCTACTGCACCAGCTGATGGAGCTTATACACCAACAGCTGCAGCTGGAACTAATCCTTGTTCACCAATTTCTGTAACAATTACGTCAGGTGCAGTTTCTGCATATTCATGTACAATTAACAGTAAAGTTTATTCAGCACCTGATTTCGTTGCAACACCTTGATTTAGAAAATTCATAATTATAATTTAAAACCCAACACTCAGGAGTTGGGTTTTTTAATGCTTATTTTATTTTTACTATTTTCAATTCTAATAGACTAAATTGAATACTATGCATTCTTTAAATCATCAAAATTATACGTCTCATCCATCCAAGCAATCTCCCATTGATGTCCATCAAGATCTTCAAATACTCTTTGAAACATGAAGCCATTATCTGTAGGAGGGTTGTACTCACGAGCTCCAAGTTCGATGGCTTTATCAACCATACGATGTACATCTTCTTTGGTATCTAATTGAAGAGATAAGAGTACTTCAGTCGTTTCTTTCGCATTACTAATTGGTTTCGTAATAAATGTTTGAAAATATGGTTCTTCTAACAACATCGCAAAGAAATTTTCACCTAAAACTAAACATAATGCTTTATCATCAGAAAACATTGGGTTAAATTCGAATCCAAGAGATTCAAAGAAATTGCGGGTACGATTCACTTCTTTAATCGGTAAATTTACAAATAATCTTTTTGCCATATTAATTACTCCTTTTATTAAATGTAATATTATTTATTTATTTTGTCTTGTATTATGCTTTTACTTTCAATATTAGTAAAAAAGGATAATAATGATGATAGAGACGACTATGAAGCGAAACCAAACGATTGATGAATTAGTAGAAACACATCGTGTTAAAAACCTAAATGTTATTCATAAGGAACAACTAACTTTTGGGCAGAAAATATCTGATAAAATCGCATCTGTTGCGGGTAGTTGGGCATTTATACTGAGCTTCTTAGGTTTATTATTCTTTTGGATTGCGATTAATTCATGGGCGTTATTTAATCAACCGTTTGATCCATTTCCATTTATCTTACTTAATCTTGTATTAAGTTGTATCGCCGCATTACAAGCTCCAATCATTATGATGTCACAGAATCGACAAGAAGCGAAAGATCGCTTACGTTCGGAAAATGATTTCTTGGTAGATCAGAAAGCTGAGATAATAATAGAAGAGTTATATAGGAAGATTAATGGTCTAGAAGAGAAGATTGATAATCTCCAAAAAGACTTGAATCACTTGAATGAGAAATAAATAGTGTCTTTTAGCTAAAAAAAGCGTATACTACACAAGTATGTATTTATACCATAAGGAGAAATAATGTTATTTGAATCCAATCTTATTATAGAACCAATCAAGAAAGCCTTAAAAGAAGAGGGCTATTCTAACCCAACTCCAATTCAAAGTCAGTCAATTCCAATTCTATTGGAAGGAAAAGATATATTAGGTGTTGCACAAACAGGAACTGGTAAAACAGCTGCTTTTGCGATTCCTATTTTACAAGGCTTAAGTGGTCAAAGTACGGTAAAACGTAGCCAAAGAACCATCCAAGCATTAATTCTTGCGCCAACACGTGAACTTGCGATTCAAATTCATGAAAGCTTTAAAACGTATGGCAAACATTTAAATCTGAAGTCTGCAGTAATATTCGGTGGTGTATCACAAAAACCACAAACTGATGCACTTGCTTTAGGCTTAGATATACTTGTAGCGACACCAGGACGTTTACTTGACTTAATTAACCAAAAACATGTTCATTTAAGTAAAGTAAAATACTTTGTGTTAGATGAAGCAGATCAAATGTTGGATATGGGTATGATTCATGATGTACGTAAAATTATTACGCATATACCACATGAAAGACAAACGATGTTATTTTCTGCAACAATGCCTAAGGAAATATCTAATCTTGCACATACAATATTAAAAGAACCTGTAAAAGTTGAAGTAACACCAGTCGCATCTACAGTTGAGATTATTAACCAATCGGTTTATCATGTCGCTAAACACAATAAAATCAATCTATTAATCCATATCTTAAGAAATGAAGTTATTGATTCAGTCCTTATTTTCTCTCGTACTAAACATGGTGCAGATAAAATAGTTAAGGCTTTAAGCGCTGCGAACTTTAATTCACAAGCAATTCACGGTAATAAGTCACAGAACGCACGTCAATTGGCTCTACAGAACTTTAAAGAAAGAAAGATAAGAATACTTGTCGCTACTGATATCGCGGCTCGTGGGCTTGATATTGATGAATTATCACATGTCATTATTTATGATTTACCAGAAGTACCTGAAACATATGTTCACCGAATTGGAAGAACAGGACGTGCAGGATTAGGTGGTATCTCATATGCATTCTGTGATCAAGAAGAATATGGTTTACTAAAAGATATTCAGAAACTCACTAAACGTGATGTACCTGTCCAGAACAATCATCCATTTGTTCTAAAGATTGATGAGAATTTAAAAGTAGAATCTAAAAAAGATAAACCAAAACCGCATAAAGGGCAAAGACCAAGTAATCAACCAAACAAGAGTACAAAACCAATCCCAACAAACTCACCACATAAGAAAAAGACGAAGCGTTAAGCCTCGTCTTCTTTTTGTGTTATTCGATTCGTCGCTATCTCCTCAGATTCAGGGTATGCGAACAAGTATCCTTGACCTAAGATACAATTCATCTTTAAGAAGAATTCTTTTTGTTTATTCGTCTCAATTCCTTCTGCCACAACCTTAAGATTTAACTTATGCGCTAATTCTATTATTGTCGCAAGTATCATATCCTGATTATTATTAAATCCAGGATTTACTGAGAAAGAACGATCAATCTTCATACAATCAATCGGTAATTGATGTAAATAAGTAAGTGATGAATAACCAGCCCCAAAATCATCTAATGCAATAATAAAACCTAATCGTTTTAATCGTAATAGATGACTCTTCGCTAAATCAAAGTTAGAGATTAATGCGGTTTCTGTAATCTCTATTTGAATTTCATTTGGTACATAATAATATTCCAAACATAATCGCTCTACAGTATGCATAAAACTAGGATCAACAAGTCCTTTAGAAGATAAATTAATCGAAAGAATCGTACTATGATCACCTAACTCATGCCATGTACGTCTTAACTTCAGCGTATTCACAAACACAAACTCATCAATACGAGAGATAAGATTTGTATTCTCTGCATATTCAATGAATACAGCAGGTGATACTTGTCCAAATGTAGGAGATTTCCAACGAATAAGTGCTTCATACGAATGAATATTCATTGAAGTCATATCGTAAATCGGTTGATATAACATATACAACTCTTTTTCATCGATGGCTTTACGCAATTCATTGACTAATTTAACTCTATTAACACGTTCTTTATGATAATCTTCGGTATAGAAGTTATAACTATTCTTACGTAAGCCTTTTAAATGTCGCATCGCTGTATCAGCAGCTGTGAATAGATCAATAAAATTAGAACCATCCTTTGGATACAAAGCAATACCTAAGCTACAGGTAATAAATACTGTTTGATTCTCAATTACTCGTTCTCGACTTACAATTTCTAAAATCGAATTAAGATATTGATTTAATTGAGCTTTATTACGATTAACTAAATCTAAAGTAATAATAAACCCATCACCATTTCTCGATATAAAATCATCATTACTCAATTTCTGACTTAAATTCTGCGTTAATGAAATAATTAATTCATCACCTATTTGATAGCCTAATAACTCATTCACATTTGAAAAATCATCTAAATCTAAACTTACTAACGCAAATACATGTTGAGGATTATCTTTAATTCTCTGATTAATTAGCTCAGAACTCTTAACACGATTCGGTAACTTCGTTAATGGATCATGTGTATTTTGATAAAGCATATTATTCGATAAGCGATTAATGATATGAATACGTCTCTTTAATATTATTGAAAACAATAATCCCGACATAAACACATAAAACCAACCCTTTAACGTCTGAAACTGAATGATTAAATCAATATCCTTTACAAGATATACAAGTAAATCATCTGACCAAATTATCCAAACAAGCCCAACAAAAATATAGATTACGGTAAAGCGCAATGCCTCATAATCAGGGCTTCCAATCCATTCTTTTTTGAATAGATGTTCTTCAATTGTTTGAAAGAATTTACGAATTGATTTAATCATAAAAACCTATTCCTTTTATATATGATAACATGAACTATTAACTTGTTATATTTTTTTAATATTATACAAAATATTGATAATAAACGTACAAATAAAAAAGGATCATTCACATGACCCTATAATTCAATATCGCGCATACGTTTCGGTTTACTGATTAAATATCCTTGAATCTTATCACAACCTAAACCTCTTAAAATATTCAACTCTTCAAGATTCTCTACACCTTCCGCAATTACTTCTAAATGGAGTGACTTAGCAAGTGTAATCATTGATCGAACTAATAACATTGCTGAATTATCTTTCGTCATTTTACTTATGAAATTTCGATCTATCTTTAAATGATCAATCGGGAATAAACTTAAATACGCTAAGGAAGAATAACCAGTCCCAAAGTCATCAATCGATAATCCAACACCGATTTCCTTTAATCGTTTTAGATCTTCCAATTTTTCATCCACATTCGCCATTGCGGACGATTCGGTAATCTCTAAGATTAAATTCTGACGATTAATTTGTGTCGCAATAATCACATCTTCTATATTTTTTATAAAGCTTTGATCATTAAATTGTAAAACTGACACATTAAACGCAATGCTTAATTCAGGGAATTTCTTATTTAATTTGTTTAATTGTATACACGCTTCATGCATAACCCAATAACCAATGGCTTGCATTTGACCTGAATTCTCCGCAATTTTAATAATTGTATTAATTGGTGTTGATTGATAATCAGGATGATTCCATCTTAATAATGCTTCAAAACCACTAATTTGATTATTCTTTAGATTTAATATTGGTTGATACACAAGATACAATTCATTACGATCAATCGCATGATACAATGCAGTTTCAATGTCCTGTTCAAGTTTAATTTCTTGATTAATTCCATCTCCGTAAAATATAGCGATATTTCCACCCATCTTTTTCGCTTTTAATTTTGCGATTGTAGAATTATGGATACTAGTTTCAATCGTATCTTGAGGATTATGGTACGCAATGCCACATGTAATACTCAAATGAATATCTAAATCCATTATGGTAAACGGTCTTTGACATTCTTTTAATAGAATGCTTATCCGATTTCTAAGTTTTTCTAAACTTTCTTCTTGTAATAATAGAATAATTTCATCCCCAAAATAACGTGCAATAACTTCATTATCATTTAATTGTGCTTGAATAATCTTAGAGAACTTCATTAATGTTTCATTCCCAAACCCATATCCACCTAAACTATTAATCTTCTTAAAGTCATCAATCGATATTACAACAACATAATATGAACGATTCGGATTCAGTTTAAGCAATAAATTACTTTCACTTAAGTAACTTCGATAATTACTTATCTGTGTAACAGGATCGATAAATGTTAAGTTACGGATTTCTTGTAACATATGATTAAAGCTAGCACCAGCTAAACCAATTTCATTTTTAACATTTTCATCTGCTCTAACATTAAAATCGCCTTTTTCAGCTTTTTCGAAAACATGTCTTAATTTTAATATTGGACGTGAAAGGGTAGTAGCGTAATAAAGTGTAAAAATAATAAGTATAAATAAACTTATGAGTAATGCGTAATCAATGTAATTCATTACAGATGTTATTTCCGCATAAGCTCTTTTAGTCTCAACTGAAATAATCAATTTCCAACCAGAGGTATTAGGAATGGTTGAATAGACCGCAATCATGCTAGAATCATTCACATCTTCGTATGTAAAAAAACCTTTCTTCAATTCAAAAGGATTAGTTAATTCAGTATGATTGATTATCTTTGCGTAATTATCATCGATTGTTAAAGATGTATCTGGATGTGAAACTATCTTTCCGTTTGAATCCACAATCCACGCAAAACTTAATGTATCAAATTGGATGGATTCAGTAATCTTATTCATAAATTCAGTTGTCACTACCGCATTGAGTAATCCAACCGTTTCTTCGTTTACTTTTATGCTATGTGAAATCGTAATAATTGGGGTATCTTCAAAAAAGTAGGGACTATGAAACGGATTTGATATAATCCATTCTTTATGATCAGTAAATATCGCTTTGAACTGTTCCTGTTGAGAGATATCGATTTCTAAACCATAGGTAGTCCATGCTTTACCATCCTTATCCGCAATCGTCATACTTTTCAAATTACTATCAACTATTAGACTTGATAAATACGTTTTTATCGTAGGGATATCCATCGTTTGTACGATATTTGAATGTGAAATCATATTAACTTGGTTTACAATTCCTTCAAGTTCCTTGCCTACTTCACTCGCTCTAGACTCAGTAATATCTTGGTATTGATTGAGTGTATGCTCATTTAATTCACTTAATTTACGTTCAATCGAATAGTTCAAGCCAAAAAATACGACTAAACAGACGATTATAATGATTGAGATCATTTGAAAGCGGATTGATTTCATGTTCATTCTTAGTATAACGAGAATATGAAAGATTATGCAAACTAAAAGTGTAATATTACAGTAACTATTGACATTAACCTAAAATAATAATATATTAACAGTGTTAAATAAATATACAGGTGTTAATGTGACGAAAATAACTAAGAAAGATCGTATTTTAAAGGTTTTTATTGATGCGGCAAAAACGCAGATATTAACGCAAGGAATTGAGAATGTTTCAGTGCGTAGAGTCGCAGAAGAGACAGGATATTCCTATGCGACAATTTATAATTATTTCAAAGATTTAAATGCGTTGTTATGGGAAGTTAAAAAAGAAATGATACAAGATTTAATCAAGTGGATGTCACAGACAATTCCAAATTCAAAACGTGATTTAAGTGGAATCGAAAAAATATTTCATTCATATGTGAAGTATTATTTTGATAATCCCAATGTATTCAAATTCTTCTATTTTCATACAGTTATCCCAACGAGTAATTCAATTGAAAATACATTTGATTTCAACTCAATGTGGATTGATACATTTAGTTTCTTAATTGAAACGAATCAATTGGATCTTGAAGATGTTAAAACAATTAGTAAATCCTTAATCTATACTTTACATGGCATATTAACTTTGCATTTCAGTCAGAACGGACTACATACCTATGAAAGTGTATGTAGTGAAATAGATGAAATATTGAGCTATTTAGTTCAAAGGAAAGGGGTTCTATGAATATTGGAATAATTGTATACTCGTATACGAATAACACACTGACTA
>DASSDQ010000128.1:0-6976 GCA_035697025.1 Erysipelotrichaceae bacterium
GTATATGAAGATCGTGAAAGTATCATGCATCGAATTCAAATAATATCTGCTATACCAATATTGATTTATAGTATTGCGGTATTTATAAATCTTAAATTTGGATTTATGTTCACAATTACAAATGAAACAGGGTATATCGCACAAACATTTGAATTCCTAATCTTTGGCATAGCGTATATCTATATGGGATTAATGTTAATATTTATATTCATGAATCGATATTTAATCGAAATAGGATTACGTATTATTCTAATATCGTATGTCGTGATTACCTCAATATTTGTAGGTGTTCAATATTTCTACCCGCATTTATTGTTGGTAGGAACTTCAGCTGGATTGTCGATACTTATAATGTATTTGTATATTCAAAGTAAAGAATTAGTTTCTGACTATTTAACACGTTTACCCAATCGTTTAGCGTTAGAAAGTATGATTAAATATCGATTGAAACTAAAAAAGAATGTACAAGCAATTGTCATTAGTTTGAAAGACTTTAAGAATGTGAATAGTATGTATGGTCAAAAGAATGGGGATATCGTTCTTAAAGAATTAACACGCTATTTGGTTAATCTCGTTGGAAGAGTTAATGTTTTTAGATATTCTGGAGATCGATTTGCGATACTATTCGATAATAAGGTTATTTCAACGGAAAATTTAGTCGTTACACTTCAAACTCGCTTTAAATCTGCTTGGGAAGTGAATGATTCATTAATTTTTATTGAGAAGAATCTTATTTGTATCAATATAAGCGAACATGTTAATAATCAATACGAAGCTGTTTCCTTAATTGATTATTTAATTGATCAAGTAAAACTTCAAAATAATCGTTTACCTATTTACTCTAGTTTAACCTCTATTCAAGATGTTAAACGTAAAGCGATTATTGGTGAGTTTCTTAAACGAGCATTAAATGAAGAATTGTTTGAGATTGCGATTCAACCGATTTATTCTACGAATAAACATAAGTTCTATCATGCGGAAGCACTACTACGTTTAAATCATCCTGAATTAGGTCCGATTTCGCCACTTGAATTAATCCCATTAGCAGAAGAATCCGGGTTAATTATTGAATTAGGTTTATGGGTACTTAAGCAATCTTTAATGTTTTTAAAACGTTGTGATGAAAATAATATATTCGTTGAAAGTGTCTCAGTTAACTTCTCTGTAGTGCAAATGAATGACGCGAACTTAGTATCAGATGTTAAACATGTGTTAGATGAATATCCGAAATACGCCAATAAAATTATGGTAGAGATTACGGAAAGTATCTTTATTGCGGATTATCAACGTATTATTAAGCAGATGTATGGATTAAGAGACTTAGGTTTAGGATTTTATTTAGATGATTTTGGGACAGGATATTCGAACATATTACATGTTATAAAATTACCGTTGAATGTTATTAAGATTGATAAGACTTTAATCTATGAATCTCTCCACAATCCATTAAATTTTAATTTAATCCATGGTTTATGTGAGGCCTTTAGTGAAGCTGGTATGCAAGTATTGGCGGAAGGGGTTGAGAATGATGAACATTATGAAACAGTTCGTAGAATGAAGATTGATTATATTCAAGGGTATTTGTTCTCTAAACCATTGAGTGTAGATGATGCTTTAGAATTCTTTAAGGAACATCAAGTTTAGTTCAATATAACTAGACTTTTTTTTATGAATTTGGTAAAATATGCATATATGAGCAAGTATTCATATAAGGAGAGTTATGCGAACATTAAGCGATGATGAATATTTCGAACTTGAGTTGATTTTTAAGATGATGGCAGACACAACTCGATTGCGAATATTTGAAATATTATTTGATAAAGCACTTAGTGTGAATGAAATTGTTGAGAAATCAGGTGTTTCTCAATCTGCGATTTCACATCAATTAGCTCTATTGCGTCAAGTTAAGTTAGTCAGTGCTGAACGTGTTGGGCAGAGTATGATTTATCGATTAAAAGATGATCATGTTAAAACAATATTTAATCAAGCATTAGATCATGTCAGGGAGTAATAAACATGAAAACAATTGTATATCACATCGATGGGCTTGATTGTGCAAACTGTGCACTCAAAGTCGAACGTAAGTTAAATAAGAATGAGAATGTCTCTGAGGCAAGAGTCGATTTTGCGCAGAGCAAAGTATTTGTAAAAGTACATGAAGAGAATATGAATGATGAGACATTACGTGAGCTCCTTCAAAAGGATGTGCATAGTGTAGAAGATGCGACATTACGTTCAATTAAAACAGAGAAATCGAAAAAGAATGAGTTATTAAATCTAAATTCACTTATTTTAGGTGCGTTTACGGTTATCACATTATTATCTTTCTTTGTGGAATCAGATATTCTTAATGTGATTATGTTAGTAGGGTATGGGATAGTTGGTTATCCAGTAGTACGTAAAGCAGTAATTAATCTTAGTCATGGTGAATGGTTTGATGAGTTTTTCTTGATGAGTCTTGCGACAATTGGCGCATTATTTCTGGGGGATATTGCGGAAGCACTTGGGGTTATGGTTTTCTATCGTATTGGGGAAACGATTCAAGAGTTAGCCTTGCAGAAAGCGCGCTCTAGAATAAGTGATTCACATCAAAATTTACGCTCTCAAGTAATAAAGTTAGTTGGAGCACAAAGTGTCACAATCGATGCACAAGAATTAAATATTGATGATTTAATCTTGGTTCAAGCTGGACAAGTAATTCCGGTTGATGGAATTGTGTTAGAAGGTCAAAGTGAATTAAATCTAGCACACATTAGTGGTGAAACTAACCCAATCGTTATAAATAAAGGAGATAAAGTACTTTCTGGTTCTCTAAATATAAATGGACGTTTAGTTTTACAAGTTAAAGAAACATTCTCGAATTCATATGAACAACGTATACAATTATTAATCGATGAAACTTCATTGAAGAAAGCACCGCTTGAGGAAAGTATTACACGTTTCTCTAAACGTTATACACCAATCGTATTGAGCTTAGCTTTACTCGTATTAATCGGTGTTGGTAGTACACAAGGGTTTGAGATTGGATTACGTAGAGCACTAATCTTCTTAGTTGTTAGTTGCCCATGTGCATTGTTAATCTCTGTTCCTCTAACCTTTGCGGCCGCAATCTCTAAGGCGTCCCAACAAGGTATAATCGTAAGAGGCGCATCTGTTCTACAAGCACTTAGTGAAATTAAAACTTTTGTGTTTGATAAAACTGGTACACTTACGAAAGGTGAGTTTAAGTTAGAAAAAGTAATTAGTTATAACGATACAGATATTTTATCGCTCGCTTCACATATTTTAAGTTCTTCTTCACATCCTTTAGCTCAATCAGTTTTAAAAGCGTATACAGGTTCTTTTGATCACGATAAAGTGAGTGATGTACAAGAAATATCAGGCCAAGGGGTTCGCGCTAAAGTAAATGGTGTTTTAACATTTGTTGGGAATAAAACGCTCGCAAAAGCATTTAATATCGAAGTAGAAAACTTTGATGAATCTGGATCTATATCGTATGTAGGGCAAATGAATCAATTATTAGGGTATCTTGTATTACAGGATGAACTCAAAGAGGATAGTCTTGGATTGATTAAACAACTTCATCAAGAAGGATATAAAACAATACTACTTAGTGGTGATAGTGCGAAAGAAGTTAAACGTATTCAATCTGAATTAGGAATTGATCGTGTATTTAGTGAAGTGAAACCTGAAGAAAAATTACTTAAAATTGAAGAAATTAAAAAAGAGTCTAAAATAATCTATGTTGGGGATGGATTAAATGATGCGCCCGCAATGGCGTTAGCGGATGTATCCATCGCAATCTTTAAATCAGGAAATGATCGTTTAGTTGATGTATCAGATATTGTGGATTTACGCAAAGACGCATCGAGTATCTATCATGCGGTTTCAATGGCTAAACAAAGTATTCGTGCTGTATATTTCAATCTTGCGTTTATATTAATTATAAAAGCTGCAGTATTATTATTAGCTAGCTTAGGTTTAACGCATATCTGGTTAGCGATTTTTGCGGACGTTGGTGTCGCAATCTTAGCGATCTTCTTTGCGTTAGGGTTTATCAATCAAGGAAAATATGAAACTTTGCGTCATTGATTTTGAAACAGCGAATAGAAGTATGGCTTCCGCATGTAGTATTGGCATCATGGTTGTGGAAGATGGTGAAGTATTACATGAAGCAGTCTATGGAATAAAACCACATTACAAATATGCGTATTTTGATGAGTTCAATATTTCAATTCATGGTATTCGATATGAAGATGTAGAAGGTGAACCTGAGTTTGATGGGATTTATCCTAAATTATTACCATGGTTTAAAGATTCGATTCTAATGGCACATAATGCATCATTTGATATGGCTGTACTTCGATCATTATTAAAGCTATATCATATCGAACCACCTACAATTAAATACATCGATTCATTAGAGATAGCACGTAAAGTATATCCATTTCTAAAGAATCATCGATTAAATACAGTATGTGAACATCTTTCAATCGAATTGAATCATCATGAGGCATTAAGTGATGCACGAGGTTCATGTTTAATTGCGTTAAATACAATGGCATTAATCGAAGATTTCGATGTACAAACACTTATTGATCGATTGAATTTAAAAATTGATTATATTCTATAAATAACTTGCAAATTCTTGTGCCTTTGGGTAGAATAGATAGGCATATGTAAGATTGAAATATTTACAAATGTAAAATATTTATTCTTTACATCTGTATTTTCAAGCCTTACAATAAAGTTACGAGGTTACTATGAATCAATTAGAAAATAACGCATTCTTTTGGCAAAAATTGGATAGTATCTACTTTGCCTCTTCCATTGTGATTACACAACCCCTAGGGTCTACGCATTCTACTTTTACTAACTTAGTTTATCCAGTTGATTATGGTTATCTGAATGATACCTTGAGTCAAGATTTAATGGGTATTTCAATTTATAAGGGCAAAGGCTCTGCTTATTCTGTAGAAGCGATATTAGTTGCGGCAGATATCTTAAAGAAAGATATCGAGGTTAAACTATTGGTTGGGTGTGGACAAGAAGAAGTCGATCAGATCTTACGTTTTGTCAATCAAACTGAATTCCAGAAGACGATTCTAGTTCGTCGTGGAAATGAAGTCCCAACTTGGAGTAATCCAGACCTATAATGAAAATAAAAATCGAAAAAACAGGAATAAATGGTGAAGGAATCGGTTATTTAAATAATAAGCCGATTTTTATTGCGTCAGTCCTTCCTCAAGAAATTGTAGAAGCAGAGATTACAGTCGAAAAAGATCGTTATGCGATTGCGGAGTTCTTAAGGATTGTTGAGAAGAGTCCACGTCGTATTGATGCACCATGTCCTGTACAGGATCGTTGTGGTGGTTGTGCATTAATGATTACGGATGTCGCATACCAAGAAGAGTTGAAGTTAAGTAATCTTAAACAATCTCTTTTAAAGTACATGGGGAAATTTGATTTTAGATTGATTAAGAAAATTCAATCGAATCCTCAACCATTCAATTATCGTAATCAATGTAAACATCCTATGAAGATGGAAAAGAATCGACTTGTTGCAGGTTTTTATAAAGCTGGCACCAATCATTTCGTATCCATTAATCGTTGTATTGTACATGATGATGATTTAGAGAAGGCAAAGAATGCGGTTGTTAATTTATTAAATAAACATCGTTGTGTTGATTTTGATCCACCGAGTTCGCAAGGTATTCGTACACTAATCGTTCGTAGTATGAATGATGAAGTTCAAGTAACGCTTGTGACAGGTAAAATGACATTGGATGAGAAGTTAGTTAACGATATTATGAAGGTTGAGCATATCACTTCGCTTTATCATTCAGTTAATACGGATCGTCATGCGATGGATCCATTTGGTAAGAAATTAGTTCATATTGTGGGTAAGGAAACACTTGATTTCGAATTCGAAGAATTAAAATTCTCTTTGAATCCTAAAGCTTTCTTCCAACTTAATAAGCACCAAGCGTCTTTGTTATTTAAAGCAGTGATCGATATTATTCCAGCAAACAAAACGATTATTGACGCATATTGCGGTATTGGCGCATTAAGTTTAATGATGGCGAAGAAGAGTCATAAAGTTATTGGGATTGAGTTTAGTCAAGAAGCGATTGATAGTGCTAATCTTAACGCAAAACTTAATAAGATTGACAATTGTTCGTTTATTGTAGGGGATGCGGCTGAGAAACTATCAAGTCTAAAATCTTCGATGGATGTATTGGTCATTGATCCACCACGAGCTGGATTGAGTGATGATATGATTAAGACGATTCTTAAGTTAAAGATCAAAGAGATTGTTTATATCTCGTGTAATCCTAGTACACTAGCGAAGAATCTAAATGATCTAAAATCAAGTTATCGTATAAAACAAATACAACCATTTGATTTATTTACACATACACCATTGCTTGAAACAGTGGTACATCTAACACTAAATTAAGAAATAGAGTAGACATGAAAATGTCTACTTTTTTAAACAAAAAAAGCTCCTTGTAACACAAAGAGCTTTCATTAATAATTCAATAGAGATTCAAGAGTTTAATCACAATTATATCGGTTAATCAATAAGATTAAAATGTTTTAATCCGTATTCAATTCCGCCTTCTTCAATATTCAATGTCACAAAGTCAGAGATTGATTTCATGTTCTCTGTCGCATTACCCATCGCAATACCGATAGAAGCCATTTTAGTCATGTCGATATCATTATCTCCATCCCCGAATGTCATTACGTTATCCCATGTTAATCCATTTAGATCAAGTACTTCTTTAATCCCTAATGTTTTATTAATATCAGAACCAAATACATCCATACTTACAGGACCTGCTCCTATAAATTGAAATTCTGGGAAATCCTTCATATAGGGTTTAATGGTTTCCATTGGTGTAATTAAGAAGATACTTAATGGTTTATCTACTTTTATGAAATAATCTTGATTTAATGTATCATCGAGTAA
>DASSDQ010000129.1:0-13334 GCA_035697025.1 Erysipelotrichaceae bacterium
TCGTCTAATTTTGAACCATCTGCACAAGCAGTTAAACTACTTAACATAAGTAAACATAATAATAAACTAATTATTTTTTTCATCCTGTATAAAACCCCTTTCATTATTTAACTATAGAAAGAGTGATAGTTCACTGTCAACGAATTACTTGTTAAATGTTTCACATAAAATGTAAATTGATGAAATGTTTGTGATTAATTTAACTAATTTACTATAAAAGTTAAACTATTCACAAGTGATGAAATAATTGTTAAATAAAAGACTCTAAACAATATATATTGATAGAGTCTTTGTGTTTATTTCTTATTTAGAATACTTTGCCATATTCCAAACATACTTATTGTATAAACATACTGAAGAATAAACTGTATCCATTCTGGTCTTGAGTACCAACCTACCGTGACATAGAGCGGTAATCCTATAATACCTTCTTTATGATCCATTACCGTAGAAGAGAAATCAAATGCTTTATTGAATAAGAAATGATTTTCCGCAATATAACCTAATGACTTTAATGCGGACAAACCTTCATGTACAGCATAGCCTAATAAGAATCCTGCTTGTAGTATTAAATATGCAAGTGTTATATTAAATAACACTTTGAGATTTACATTTATTAATGCATGATAAACTAAATACGCTAAAATCAATGAAATTAAAATACCAGTTAGTATAGATATTAAAGTATACTTACCCGCAAAGGTAAATATTGCGATCTCAGCACCTTCTCTGACTACCATAATAAATGCGACACTAAATAGTCCACTTGTAGAAAGATTCTGTTTAACTTTATCCTCTACTTCACCAATCATATTTTGGCCATGTTTCATCATCCAAAAAATAAATGTCGTTATCAGTAATAACGCAATTATACTTGCGCCACTTTCCCATATTTTTGCGATTTCATCCGTTTTTTGAATAAGCGTTGATACAAAGAATAAGCCTGCTCCAATTAATAAAGACGCAATTATCCCAACAAATGCGCCATAGTATACATTCTTTTTTAAATTAACTTGTTTTGTATGATTTAAATACTGCAAGATTATAACCACAATTAAAAAGGCTTCTAACCCTTCACGAAAACCCATAATAAGACCAGGTATAAATACTTCCATTCGCTTTCCCTTACACTTTCTAATACTTATGTGTATTTCAAGAATAGCGTAAGTACATATTATTTACATTTATTATGCCCATGATATTAAGAAGATATTTAATGAAAATAGTGAAAATTTACATAGACAGAAGCGTTATAAACACATAGAATTAAAACAATACAAATTTGAAAATTAGAAAAAGTGGAGAATTTTTATGTCAACATTCAAAGTAATTACACCAGAAGAGATTAAATCAAACCCGTTTCATTTAATAGGCAAAGAATGGATGTTAGTAACAGCTGAAATGGATGGTAAAGTAAACACGATGACAGCTAATTGGGGTGGTGTAGGTGTAATGTGGAATCTTGATGTAGTGTTTGTGGTTATTCGTCCTCAACGTTACACGAAAGAATTTGTGGATCACTCTGATACATTTTCACTTACTTTCTATGATCAAAGCTTTAAAAAAGATCTTACTTATTTAGGCAGTACATCCGGTAGAGATGAAGATAAGATTGCACATACTCATTTAGAACTAGTTTATGATGATAAAACACCTTTTTTCAAACAAGCGAAAACTGTGCTTGTATGTAAAAAACTCTTTGCGCAAGATTATCAAAAAGAGTCTTTTATTGATTTAAGTATTGAAAAAGAAGTATATGATTCAAACGATTATCATACGTTATATATTGCGGAAATAACTAAAGTACTTGTATCAGAATAATTAATCGACAAATACAATCTCATCCCCAGGTTTTATACTTCCACCCACTAAAACACGAGCGAAGATTCCTTCTCTTGGCATAATACAATCCCCTACTAAATTTCTAATTTCACAACCCAAGTGACATTCTTTTCCTATTTGTGTCACTTCAAGTAAGACATCACTTACTTTAAATTTAGTCCCAATTGGTAAATGATGTAAATCTACCCCAATGGTTGTTAGGTTTTCTGCGAACTTTCCTGGAACTAAACCACTAACACCTTTATTTGTCATTTTATCAATACTCTCTTGAGCTAATAAACTAACCATTCGATGCCATGGACCTGAATGTGCATCTCCTACCATTCCTAATTCCGTTTCAAACTTACCTTCAGGAATTGGGTTTTTAATTACACCTTTCGTTTCGCTAATATTCACTGATACAACTTTTGCCATAGTTTTCTCCTTTTCGTTTACCATGTCTTTTCAATCTCAATTGTTTGATTTGATAATATATATTGAACACCGGATTTAAATGGTTTTTCGATGTTTTCATGTGTAATTAGTAAAACTGTTTTATTCTTATCAATTAATTCATTTTGAATAAGCTCATACGCAATACGTTTTGCGTATTCATCCATATAAGATGTTGGTTCATCAAGTAGGTATATATCTGTATCACTACAAAGCGTTCGTATTAACGCTATCTTTTGACGTTCACCTCCAGATAATTTCGATATCGATACATCACTGTTATAATCTAAGTTAAACTTGTTTAACCAATTGATTACTTGCTTCGTTTGATTTAAATTATTCCGTATTTTTGGACTAAAGAGATGAAAATGTTGAGGTTGATATGTCCATGTACCATTAACTTTTATACTACCTTGGTATGTATTTATCCATCCAATCATACTTCTAAATAAGCTTGTTTTCCCACTTCCGTTTTCACCTTTTATTAGATGTAACTTACCTGATTCAAACGTTAAGTCATTAATATGAAGTAAGGTTCTATCTTCGAATAATAGTTTGAAATTAGTACATTGGATCATGGCTTACCTCTTTAAACACACTGTGTACTAAATAATTAATCCCAAAACTAATAATCAATAAACATATACCAAGTATTAGTGCAGTTTGATAATTTCCTTGATTCGTTTCTAATACGATTGCGGTCGTCATTACCCTTGTCTTAAATCGTATGTTTCCACCTACCATCATAACTGCCCCAACCTCTGCCATCGCTCTACCAAAACCGATTAAAATTGAAGCCAGTATCCCATACTTCAACTCTTTGAAAAGATAAATCATTTGTTTGAAGTTTGAAATATGTAAACCATAACAGGTTTCTAGAAAACTCGCTTTTATTGGAAGTACTAAAGGATAAACACTAGCGATTATCAAAGGAAGTACGATTAATACTTGAGCAATTATAATTGCGGTATGTGTATAAAGTAGTTTTAATGAACCGAGTGGACCTGAATTCGATAAAAATAAGAATATCGTTATCCCAGCTAAAACAGGCGGTAATCCTGCTAAACTCGAGATAAAGGGACGTATTCTTAATACACTCTTCTTAGTACTCTTACCGAGTAATAAACCTAACGGTACTCCAAAGAATGCCGCAATTGTGGTAGAGGTTAAACATATTAGGATTGAATTTAAGATAATCTGGATAATTTCGTTCATGTTTACTCTGTAAAAAACAATGCTTGTTTATACTCTTCCTTTCCAAATTCACCAATCAATTCTAATGCTTTATCACTTAACATCCATTCTTCAAACTTAAGTGCTATTACACTATCCACATTCTCTACTTTTTCAGGGTTAATAACGATGATCGAATAGTCATTACGTAGATCTGAACTTTCACTCACAATGACTTCTAAATCTAACTTATCTTGCATAGAAAGATATGTAGCTAAATCAGTTAATGTGTAGGCTTGTTTCTCATTAGCCATGATTAGAGTATTCCCCATACCACTTCCACTTGATAGATAGAAGTCTGTATCGATGGATAATTCATCATAATTAAGATTGGTTAATTTCCATATATTCTTTTCTTTACTATGTGTTCCTGAATTATCACCACGCGATACAAATAATGATTTTGTATCAAATATCTTTAGAAAAGCATCTTTTGCGCTCAAATCAATAATTCTTGCCGGATCAGAACTAGGACCAACTATCACAAAGAAATTGTACATGAATGTACTTCGTTTTAATCCATATCCATCTTGTACAAATGTTTCTTCTGCAGATGGTGAATGTACGAGTAATACATCCGCATCCCCTCTTTGCCCAGCTTCTATGGCTGCACCAGATCCAAGTGATACAACTTCAAGATTGATATTTAGATCTTCTAGAATATATGGTCTTAGATATTCAATTAATCCACTATCATTTACAGAAGTAGTGGTTGTAAGTCTTAAGTTAATTGGACTTTCTTTTTCAATTGATTGGGTTGTACAAGCAGTTAAAAGTAAGATAAGAATTAGAAATATACGTCTCATTCTTAATCCTTTCTAGCACATTCTTGAGCAGAACCAATTAAAATATCTAACCCGTGTTTTAATGGTTCGATAATGTATAACAATGACTCTTCAACCGCTTTTGGACTACCTGGTAATGTAATAATTAATGATTCTTTACGTATACCAGAAATCGCTCGTGATAACATAGCCTTCTTAGTGATCGTCAAACTGTATGCACGAATCGCCTCTGAGATACCGGGTGTATTTTTAACAAGCAATGGTTGAAGCGCTTCAGGTGTAACATCTCTTACTGCGAAGCCAGTACCACCTGAGATAAGTAATAAATCTACTTTTAGTTCATCTACACAATACTTAATCTCTCTTTGTAGGTGCTCGACTTCATCAGGCACAATAACGGTATATTCAAGTTTGAAAGGTTGATTAACCATACACTTTTCGATAGTTGGTATTCCACCATCAACTCTTAAGTTTTGCGAACCTTTATCCGAAGAAATTATTATGGCGTATCGATACATTTTATGACCTCCCATTGATCATTCAATTTAACTGTTCCAGCATTTAGACATTCTAGATAGATCGTATTTTCTTTTAATGGACAATTATCATGACTTATTAAATAGTTACACCCATCACTGATATGACATCGTTTACCTATTTTAGTTATTTTTAGTAATAACTCATTCTTACGGAATGCGTCACCTTTTGATAAATGAATATTCATAGAATTATCATAGATAATATTCGCATAGAAACTTTTCATACATAATGCGTTATTTTGATTCATTCGATTAAATGTATCCATATCAAGCATTAGTATTTGATTATCACTATGATAATCTTCTTCTACTCCATCTTCAGTTAGTGTTAAACATTCACAACTAGACACATTATCTTTATTAACCGCACAATATAAAGCATGTATTCTAAACACTTCTAACATAATGTCCTGATTTCCCACCAACTTTTTCAATCAAATAGATATCTGTTATATGCATCGAAGGATCCATCGCTTTAGCCATATCATAGATTGTTAAGGCACATACGGTTGCGCCAGTAAGAGCTTCCATTTCGACACCAGTTTTACCTTCACACGTTACTTTACAAACCACTTTTATTGAAAAGTTAGTATCTTCTTGATGAAAAAGAATATTAATACCTGTTAATAATAGTGGATGTGCCATTGGGATTAATTCAGATGTTTTCTTAACTGCTTGAATTCCTCCAACTTGTGCAACAGATAAAACATCGCCTTTTTTCATTTGTTTACTCATAATCGCATTATAGGTAATCTCATTCATATGAATAATAGCTTGAGCAATTGCGGTTCTAGAAGTGATCATCTTTTGTGTCACATCTACCATCTGTCCATGTCCCTGTTCGTTTATGTGTGTAAGTTTCATTTATCCTCCTATTTGACTCATATGACGAACAATCATTTGATGTTCATCGAGTAAGTGTTTTTCTGGTTTTACTTGGTAAGATTCAAGAATTAGAGGCAATATATCCAAATTAGAACGTAATGGAGTATTTAAATCAATCTCTATATCACTATGTAAACAAGGTTTTAACTTTCCATCAGGCGTTAATCTCAATCGATTACAATAAGCACAGAAATTACAGGATAGTGGTGAAATTAAACCAACTTTCCCCTTCGCATCATCTAATCGATAGTATCGAGCTGGTGATGATGGATCATCTGCTTTTACTGACTTTAATTCAGGATGATGACTTAAGATAAGTTCATTTGAATAAAAGTGTTTCTTCGCATAATCGACATTACTACCAATCGGCATTAATTCGATAAACCGAACATCTACACCCCAATCTTTGGTGAGTTGTATGAAATCAGATATTTCATCATCATTGATTCCTCGATTAACGACACAATTAAGTTTTACTTTTAACCCAACACTTAATGCGCTATGAATCCCTTCAAGCACATTTCTTAATTGACCGCCACGACTCATTAGTTTATATCGGTCATGATTTAATGTATCCAAACTAATATTCACACGATGTAAACCGGCATCTTTTAAAGGTTTTGCGAGCGACTTAAGAAGTACACCATTCGTCGTCATTGCGATATCTTCTAGTTGTTTTAATTGACCTACTTTTCGAACAAACTCAACCACATCTTTACGAACCAAAGGTTCGCCACCCGTAATCCGAAGTTTCTTAACACCTAAACCAACAAACTTCTCTATTACTGTATACAGTTCTTCGAATGTTAGAATTTCTTCATGTGGCATCGATTCTACACCTTCATCTGGCATACAATAGGTACAGCGTAAATTACATCGATCCGTAATTGAAACTCTCAGATAGGTTAAATCTCGATTATATCGATCAAGCATATTCAATAACCTCCCCACAATTACGTGTATCATATCCACCTAACTCTAAACACTTATCTTTAAACTCTTTGGATTTTAAACATACAATAAATAACTTCATCATTTCAGTTTCAAGAAGTTCTTTACGACATACAAAATCATAGTCTTCTTCACCCAATGGGATAAAATCACAACCCATAATTTTCGCGGCAGAATAAACACCTAATCCACAATCTACTACACCATTTTGAACAGCCGCTGCGACTGCTAAATGTGTATTCAATTCTTTATCGTATCCGTTAATGTTATCTGGATTTATATTCTTCTTGTTTAACCAATAATCAAGTAAGACACGTGTTCCAGCACCGCGTTGTCGATTTACAAATCGATGATTTACCAAATCTTCAATGGTATAAATATTTAATGGATTATCTTTCTTTACAATCAAACCTTGAATGCGTTTGACACCTTTGATTAAAATCATTTTTTCATCTTTAAATAGTTGTTTAATTGTATCAATATTATACGTTCCGCTTTGATCAAGTAAATGCGTCATTGCGAGATGTGATTCCTTACGCTTAAGTGCAAGTAGTCCAGCATAAGATCCCACATGAACACTTGAAATATGATAGTGTGAACCAATTTGTTCGAGTTGATTGTTTAATACATCCATGACAAGATCATGTGAACCGATGGCCATCAGTGTATTTCGGATTGTTAGGAGTGGTTTATTTAGCCAAACATCAATTCTTTCATTTGATTCTATCCCTTCACTATTCTTATCAATCATTGCGTAGCCATCGCTCTTAACAACTGACATCATCATACCTGCCCCTCGAGCAAGTGGAGTTGCGACATACTTACCATCGATATACCCTAGCTTTACACGAATATATTCTTTACTCTTTAAACTTGATACGATTCTACGTGTACTAATTGCTTGTATAATCGAAGTTTGTTTAATTGGATAGTGATTTAACTTTAACAATAATGGAGTTACAAACTCCTCAAATACGATATGTGCACTAACAGGATAGCCAGGAATACCGATTATAGGTACATTGCCAATTCTGCCTAGTATTGCAGGTTTACCTGGTTTTATGGATAAACCATGTATAAAGACTTCCCCTAATTCTTTTATAACCGATGCGGTATAATCTTCTCTACCCGCTGATGATCCAGCATTGATAAGTACTACATCATATTGTTCAGCTGCAGATTTAACCGCTTCTAATAGTTCATCATACACATCAGGAACAATCTTTAAAGTCGTTGGGATTGAGAATGCTTCTTGAGCTAAGCCCATAAATAAATAAGAATTAGATTCCACAATATCGCCAATATCTACTGAATCATACGCAGAACGTATTTCCGTACCCGTTGGAATTATCGCAACACTAACTTGTTTATAGACCTCAACGTGTAATTGATTTGCGGCCATTAGAACACTTATATCCATCGGACGTAGCACATGTTCCATTGGAAATAAAAGTTCGCCTTCAACGATATCTTCGCCTATTGGACGCACATTCTCCCATGGCACAACCGCTTTGATTATCTGTATTCCATTCTCAGTTTCAATACAATCTTCAACCATAATAACCGCATCATATGGATCAAGAATTGGATCACCTGTATCTACTTCAATATAGTCATTTCCATTTAGCAATAATGGTTTATGTTCATTCGCGTCAATTGTCAATTTTGAATTGATTGCGATTCCATCCATAGCAGAACTAGGATAAAAAGGTACACTACGTTTCGCATAAATTGGTTGTGAAAGAACACGATTTAACGCATTTCTACTTTCCACAGTTTCAGTTTTACGATCCATATAAATATCCGCTAATGCATGATTATAGTTTGCCTTAGCACCATCTAAATCTGTCGACTTAAGATAAAAAGATCGTTTCATTCTTAAAATTGCCCCCTTAACTAAATCAAAATAACATTCACCATTTCATCTTTTTTATATCCTTCTAAATTACCTGGCACAATAAGATATGCATTAGCCGATAGTAATGTAGAAATTAAGCCACTCTTTGTGTATACAATACGAGCTCTTGAACAATTATTATCTTGATAAACATTTAAGAAAATAATCGTTTCTTTACCCTGCGAAGAAATTACATTTGTGTCTATTCTTGCGAATGTTGAGATTAAATTTTGTCCTAACGAACGTTGAAAAGCAGTCTTAAATACTCTTTGAAATATTGTAAAAGCACTTACAGGATGTCCAGGTAATCCAATAAGAAGACATTTACCAATAGAACCTAAAATTGTCGGTTTACCAGGTTTCACAGCTAAGCCATGTGACCATACAACATCTTTTCCTAATGATTCGAAAATCTTCACGGTATAATCTTTCTCACCTTGTGAACTTCCACCACTCACAAAAATTACATCTACTTCTTTACTTAAACGATTAATCGCTTTATTAAGTTCATCAAAATCATCTTGAATCAATGAAGTTGAATGTACATTAATATTTATTTCATTTAACTGAACAGTTAAAAGAGCTCCATTAATATCATGAACTTGTCCTTTACTTATAGGATGATTAATCGGATATACTTCATCACCTGTAGAAATAATCGCTGCGTTTAATTTCGCATAGACTTCAACTTTATCAATTCCAACACCTGCACAAACACCAATCGATTGAACTGTTAAACGTTGACCCTTTTCAACAATTAATTGTTTGTGATTAACATCTTCTCCAATTTGAATTACATTTTCATTTCTCGTAATAGATTTATAGATTAATACATCATTTTCATTAAATGATTCTGTATACTCTATCATCACAACAGCGTCAGCCCCATCTGGCAACATTCCACCCGTTGGAACATAAGCGCATTCTCCTGCATTAATTGTAATAAGCGCTTCTTGACCCATCGCAATTCGATCTACGCACTTCAATATTGTTGGTAGTGATTCAGATGCGCCTTGTGTTTCTTTTGAGTGTACTGCATAACCATCTACTGTCGATCGTGTGAAGTTAGGAAGTACTTCTGGACTATATATAGGAGTTGATACAATGCGATTAAGTGCTTGTTCAACACAAATAATCTCGGTCTTACCAAGATGATATTTCTCCAAATGATTTTTACAATTTAATATAGCGTTTTCGACAGGTTCAACTTTTAATAGAGCCATTTCAAATCAATTTTATGGTCATAAAAAAACACCAACACCTTTAAATATAGTATATCACAACACAATGTAAGCGCTTAATCAAAAATCTAAAATATCTTGAGTCGCTTAGTGTTTTGCCCTATAGTAAGGTTATGATGAATTTACATATCAATGATGATGTCCCCATTAATAAAATATATCTAGAGCTAACACAACGTTGTAATCTACAGTGTAAGAATTGTTTTAGACAGAATTGGACATCGCCAGAAACACAAATGACGCAAGAAATCTTTGATAATATCTTAAATAGCTTTCAAGATATTCCAAGTTTAAAAGAGATTATTTTAGGTGGAATTGGCGAACCTACGATACATCCGAAATTTGTGGAATGGGTTAAACAATTACCTAATGTAGAACTTAGTGTTACAACAAATGCATATTATTGGAAAGATGAAACGATTCAATTATTAGCAGAGCGATTTAATCGTATTGTAATATCAGTCGATGGGTTAGAATCTACGTTCTATAAAATTCGTAGTTTCGAATTATCACTTCTTGAACAAAATGTAAAACGATTAATCAATATTCGTACATCTCTTAAAAAGTATGAACCATTTTTGATTGCACAAATTGTTTTAAGTACTGACAATGTCGATGAGATAGAAGAACTAATCCCCATACTCGCAAAAATGGGCTTTATGAAGATAATTATTTCTAATCTATTGCCTCAAAATGAGTTGGATAAAGATAAAATATTGTATACAGTGCACGAGAATCCTAAGATGACAAAGCTAAGAACAACTTGGTTAAATAAAGCTTTATCCAATCAAGTACAGATAAAATTCCCAGCAATCCAATTAAAGACTGAAAGACGTTGTAACTTCGTTCATGATGGTACACTTACCATTAACAGCGATGGTAATATTGCGCCGTGTTATCGCTTCGCACATCCATCCATTGAATATGTATTTGGTAGACATAAACAAGTCTATCCTTTCCATTATGGTAATGTCTTAAATCAATCAATAAACGACATTTGGTTTACACGATTATATACCGATTTACGACTACAGAATATTCGTAATCGTTTCCCTTCTTGTCCAGATTGTGATTGCGTGGATTGTTGCGACTATATCAATGATTCACTTTGTGACTGTCGAGGTCAAAATCCTTCATGTGCAGATTGTTTATGGACGAGAGATTTTATACAGTGCATTTAAGGCCTTTACTTTAAAATGTAAGCGCTTTATAATTAAATTAAGTTCCGAGTTATTCACCTCAAAAGGCAAAATAACCGATGGGTTTTATTGGAAACGATAAAGCCTCCCACTCCTTGGAAAGGGACTGCATTTTTAAAATGCGGCCCTGTACACCAACACCATGCACAAGGGTCGCCCCTTGTTTTTTTATGTTTGACAAAGGAGGAAATATGTCAACAACTTATAATCTTAAATTGCTTAGAGTCAATCTTACTGAAGGAACAATCAAAACTGAAACTTTAGATGAAAAATTGGCTAAAAAATTCTTAGGTGGACGTGGTTTAGGTACTAAGATACTATTTGATGATGGTATCGCTAAAGTAGACCCACTTTCACCCGAAAACAAGCTTATCTTTATTAATGGACCATTAACTGGTGCTAATGTTCCAACTGGCGGACGTTATATGGTCGTCACAAAATCACCTTTGAACAATATGATCGCCAGTTCAAACTCAGGTGGTGTTTGGGGTGCTCGTTTAAAATATGCTGGTTATGATGCACTTATTGTAGAAGGTAAAGCGAGTAAACCAGTTTATATTTCAATCGATGATGATAAAGTAGAAATCAAAGATGCGAAGGAATTATGGGGTAAAACTTCTGAGCACGTTGAAGAAGCATTAAAGAAAGTTTATGGTGAAGAAGCTTCTGTATTAAATATCGGTCCTGCAGGAGAAAATCTATCTCTAATGGCTGCGATTATTAATGAAGCGGATCGTGCAGCTGGTAGAAGTGGTGTTGGGGCTGTTATGGGTTCTAAACTACTTAAGGCTATCGTATGTAAATCAACTCGTACTGTTGTCGAACCTTTCGATAAAGAAGCATTACGTGAAACAGTTACTCATTCATTAAAACTTATTCGTGATAATGGTGTAACTGGAACTGGATTACCAACGTATGGTACTGCAGTATTAGTTAATATCATCAATAATATCGGTTCATTCCCAACTAAAAACTGGCAAGAATCAGAATTCGCTAATGCGGAACAAATTAGTGGAGAAACATTAAAAGAAAAACATATCGTTAAGCAAGGTTTCTGCCACCGTTGCCCTATCGGTTGTGGTCGTGTTATTAATTTAAATGGTAAAGTAGTTGGTGGTCCTGAATATGAACCACTATGGGCTTATGGAGCGAACTGTGGTGTCGATAATTTAGAAGCCATCAATGAAGCGAACTATTGGGCAAATGAAATGGGTTTAGATGCGATTAGTTGTCCTACAACCATCGCAGCTGCGATGGAATTGTATCAAAAAGGTTATATTAAAGAAGAAGAATGTGATGGTGTACCTCTAGAATTTGGTAGTGCTAAGGCAATCGTTGAATGGACAAAACGCATTGGTTTAGGACATAATAAGCTTGCTAAATTAATGGCTCAAGGTTCATATCGTTTATGTGAAGCATATGGTGTTCCTGAACTTTCAATGTCTGTTAAGAAATTAGAAATGCCTGCATATGATGCACGTGGTATCCAAGGTATTGGATTAAACTATGCGACATCGAATCGTGGTGGATGTCATGTTCGTGGTTATATGATTTCTCCTGAAATTTTAGGTATACCTCAACAACTTGATCGTTTCGAAACAAAAGATAAAGCTTCTTGGACAAAAACATACCAAGACTTAACTGCGGTTATTGACTCAGCAGGTGTTTGTTTATTCACATCATTCGCACTTGGTGCACCTGAATATGCCGCAATGATTAATGCGGCAACTGGTACAACTTATACCCCTGCACAGTTACTCGAAGTTGGAGAACGTATCTATAATATTGAACGTTTATTTAACAAAGAAGCTGGTATGAAAGCTGAAGATGATCGTTTACCAACACGTATTATGAAAGATCCTATTCCTGCAGGTCCATCAAAAGGTGAAGTAAGTAAGTTGAATATTACATTGCCTGAGTATTACACTGTAAGAGGTTGGGTTGATGCGTTCCCTACAGAGGAAACATTAAGACGTTTAGACTTACTCTAACCCATAAGGAGATTTATGATTGAAGTTCGACTCTTTGCGTATTTTCGTGATAACAGAGGTAAAATTCTTCATTTAGATGCGCAAGAATTCCAAACTCCTCAAAGTATCCTAAATCATCTTGGAATTGATATTAAAGATGTGGCGATATTATTAGTAAATGGTAGACATTCTAATGGTGAACATATCTTAAAGGATAGCGACATTGTCGCATTCTTCCCTCCAGTAGCTGGTGGATAATAAAAAGGTCTATAATCAATAATTTGGTTATAGACCTTTATTATGTTGAGTACCACAAAGGATACAATCTTCATTTTTATTGATTGGAATTTCTTCAAATTC
>DASSDQ010000130.1:0-3748 GCA_035697025.1 Erysipelotrichaceae bacterium
TTTAACATCTTCACATAGTGTTGTTCACGATTTCGATCACCATAGGTAGTACAGATAAGAACATTGTAGTTATTATGATGGGCAATATTCTCAATCCCTTGGATAATCATAGAGAAAAATGGGTTATCTACACTATGAACAAGGACTAATATCATATTCGTTTTATCTTTACGCAAAAAAGTACCCATTGCGTTAGGTTGATATTTTAATCGTGCAATGGCTTGTTCAACTTTAAGCCGTGTTTTCTTTGATACACCAGCGCTATTATTGATGACGCGGGATACTGTAGCAACGCTTACATGCGCTAAAGATGCGACTTGTTGGATCGTACTCATGTTATTTGTATTATAACATAGCTAAAACACTAAAGAATTAGCATAAAATGATTAATTCTAGAAAAATGTAAACGATTACAAATTTTTTCTGATTTTAGTGAACTATAATGAACTTACATAGAAAAAGGAGGACAAAATGAAGAAATTATTAACAATTATTTCTATGCTATTAGTTGTTTTATCATTAACAGCTTGTGCACCAAAGGCAGAAGAACAAGTCGTCATCACATTCAAACAAAACAAACCTGAAATTGATGAGGCTCTCCAAGCTTATGCGGCAGCGTATGAAGAAGCTACAGGGGTGAAGGTAAACGTCGTATCCTGTGGTGGTAGTAGTTGTGCTTTAGGGGATATGTTAAAGGCAGATTTCGCTGCTGGTGAAATGCCTGATATCTTCCCAATTGACGGACCAGATAGTTATGCACAATGGGAAGCAATCATTGCGGATCTAAGTGCAGAAAAATGGACAGATGATACTTCAGTTGAATACGTAGTGGATGGAAAAGTAGTTGGTTTCCCAGTCGCAGTTGAAGGTTGGGGTATGGCATACAATGCGGATCTACTTGAACAAGCAGGAATTGATCCAGCAACGCTTAACAGTTATCAAGGTTATGTCGATGCATTCGCAAAACTTGAAAGTATGAAAGCAGAATTAGGCATTGACTCAGTTGTATCGATGACTGCAGGTCCTGGTATGTATTGGGTTACAGCTCACCATAATTTCAATAGCTTATTATCCAATGGTTTACCATACAGTGATTTAACAGTTGCGAATAATTTATTAGCAGGTACAATCGATGAAACTCGAATCAGTGAATATGCGGATTGGGTTAACTTATTGTTCACATACGCTGATAAAACAGTTCTAACAACAGGTAATTATGACTCACAAGTCGGCGCATTCTTAAACCAAAAAGCAGTATTCCTACACCAAGGAAACTGGGTTGATGGAAACTTAACAGATGCGACATTCGAAATGGCATTTGCGCCTCACGGTTCCACAAAAGCTGTAACAGATGGTATCTTCGTTAGTGCACCAGCATGGTACGTTGTAAACAAAGATTCTAAGAACTATCAAGCCGCATTAGATTTCTTAAATAATTTAGTGTATACCGATCTTGGCCAAAAATACATGGTTGAAGAAGCTGGTATGATTCCTGCATTCGGAAACATCGCTTTACAACCTACAGGTAAACTTTCTAGATCTGTTCAAGCTTGGACAGCTGAAGGTAAAGTTTATTCTTGGAACCAATATCTATTCTCAGGCGAATTCAGAGATAACGTCTTAGGTCCAATTTATGACCAATTGGCTCAAGGTGCAGTTACCGTTGAAGAATTCAAAGAATTATTAAAAACAGCTCTAACTGATAACGCTAAATAATCAGTCAAACATTAGGGGGCAGGAGTGTTCCTGCTCCCTATTTTTTATTCCAGGAGGACAGTATGTCGAAATTCATTGAAACATTTAAGAAGATGGGAAGTGGTAGTTTAGATCAAGATAAACGTAACCAAAAAATTGTTTTCTGGTTATTTCTATTTCCATCGTTATTTTCATTCTTTATGGTACAGATCATTCCATTTGCGATTGGTATTTATTACTCTTTCACCAATTGGTCTGCGACTGCACAATTATCCATTGATTTTGTTGGATTAAAAAACTATTTCGATGCATTTCAAGATCCTTCCTTCCTGTATGCGACAATCATTACGTCAATCTATACGGTAATGAATATATTATTAGTTAATGTCATTGCTTTCTCACTAGCACTTCTTGTCACATCGCAATTAAAGGGACGTAATTACTATCGTGCTGGGTTCTTCTTACCGAATATTATCGGGGGAATTATCTTAGGGTATATCTGGCAATTTATCTTTAATAACTTTGTGCCTCAATTAGCTCAAATGGCGGGATTTACGTATCTTGCGGATAATTTATTGTTGGGGAATAGTAAAACAGCACTTCTCGCTATGGTTATTGTAAGTACTTGGCAATCTGCTGGTTATATTATGATGATTTATGTGGCCGCATTACAGAATGTACCACGCGATTTGATTGAAGCAGCTCAGATCGATGGGGCAAATGCTTGGCAACGATTCCGTAAAATTACGATTCCGTTGGTTTCTCAAGCGTTTACCGTTACGTTATTCTTAACGCTCGTTAATTCATTTAAACAATTCGATGTGAACGTATCCTTAACGAATGGTGGACCTAGTACAATGTTTCTAGGAAAAGCCATTAAGGGGACAACACTTCTCGCAATGAATATCAGTGATACTTCTACGATTTCATTGAATACAGCTCAAGCTCAAGCTAAGGCAATTGTCTTCTTCTTAGTCTTAGTTACGTTCTCACTCATCCAAGTTTATGTATCGAAGAAACGCGAGGTTGAACTCTAATGTTTAAAAATATCAATAATAAAATCATTCTAAAGAATGTGGCAGAGTTTCTAACGATCGGATTAGTGGTTATATTCTTAGTTCCTTTGTTTCTAGTGTTAATCAATGCGGCTAAAACGAATAATGAAATTATCTCAACCCCATTAAGTTTGCCATCTGATTGGTCTACCTTATGGGCGAATATTACGAATATCTGGAATAATCCTAATTTACGGTATAGCCAAGCTTTAGTGAATTCCACAATCATTACGGTATTCTCTTTAATGGGTATTACAATCTTCTCCGCGATGGCAGCGTGGGTATTATTACGGACTAAGACAAAAACATCAACTGCGATTTTCATGATATTTGTTGCGGCGATGGTTATACCATTTCAAGTTGTTATGTTTCCACTCGTTAAATGGTTTGGGATATTCCAATCATTTACTGGGATTCAATTGCTTAGAAGTTATACGGGAATAATTATTGCGTATGTAGGATTTGGTAGTTCATTATCAATCTTTATGTTTCATGGGTTTATGAAATCAATCCCTCATGAAATAGAAGAAGCTGCGTATATGGATGGATGTGGAAAGTTTAAGACATTCTTCTTAATCGTATTACCAATTCTTAAACCAATCTATGTGACAATTCTTATTCTTAATGGTATTTGGATTTGGAATGACTTCCTACTTCCGATGTTAGTCTTAGGCAAAGGAACTCCTGTTCAAACAATTCCTTTAGCGGTTAATAACTTTGCGGGCGCATTCTTAGTATCATGGGATTTAATGATGACAGCTATTCTAATGGCGCTTGTCCCAATTATTATATTCTTCCTCATGGCTCAAAAACATATCATTAAAGGTATGGTTGAAGGCTCAGTTAAATAGGTAAGTATATGAAACTATGTGCATTTGGAGAATTGTTAATAGATGTGGCTCCGTATGGATTATCGGACCGTAACTTTCCAATCTATGAGTTCAATCCGGGTGGAGCACCAGCTAATGTGGCCGTCGCAGTTGCGAATCTTGGTTATC
>DASSDQ010000131.1:0-9282 GCA_035697025.1 Erysipelotrichaceae bacterium
GATATTTGGTAAGAAGTTGATTAATACATTCATAAACACCATTCGCAATACTTGTGTTTGTATCATCGGTTGACGTATTAATCCTGTCTCATAGAGATAAACTAACATAACGCCAAGTAGTGCATATAAACCACCACTTAAGCCGACTAATAAGACATTACCTTGACCAACAAACACGAAGAAAGAACCGAAGAAAATACCATTAATTAAGATTAATAATAATCGTTTAGGTCCATATAAACGTTCCACAAATGAACCAATATTGATTAGAGCCATACCATTCATTGCGAGATGGAAGATATCGATATGAATAAAACCAGCGGTAAAGAATCGCCAGATTTCATAATTCGCTAAAATAAATGTTTTATAATATGCCCCAAACAGAATCGATATCGAAATAATGTCATACCCTAATAATGAAATGCCATTAATAGCGAGTGTAATAATCGTACACAAGATTAATATTCCAACAGTCATCTTAGGTAATAACTTAACCTGTTCTAGCCAAGTTAATGGCTTCTTAGGTGTATGCGTTACTTGTATGCGTTTCTTTAACTCTTCTAATTCTTTTTCTGGATCATCACTTTGTGTAAAAGCTAATTTAATCTCAGGAAAAACTTCAAATAGTTTGCTCTCGGTATCAGGACTAATTACGATATGTATTCTCTCTGTTTCATCTTCTTGTAAAGAACCTTCTTCATCAATTTCTACATCCCAAAATTTTGCGACATTGGGCAAGATTTGAAGAATAGCTTGTTTGATTTTCATTGTGCGTTCTTTGATGTTTTTTAAGTCAAAGCCTTTGTATAAGGATAATCGAATTAATCCAAACTCAGGTTTATCTGGATGATTTAGCCATATTTCTTCTTGAATGGCGCGTACATCAATTAAACTATAGCCGTATTTTTCGATTAGAACTTGTGCAACTTTAAATAACCAAAGTTCTTTATTTACTTTCATACTTAGACTAACTCCTCTAATACCTTTTTAAAGACTTCAGGCATTTCTGCACTAAATTGCATTAATTCGTGGGTACGTGGATGAACGAATTCGATTTTATAGGCATGTAGACATTGACCTTGTGTTTCAAGCGTACTACGAATGGAGTACTTAGGGTCCCCAACAATTGGATAACCAATGTATTGGAAATGAACACGAATTTGATGTGTACGACCTGTTTCAAGTTTACATTCAACCAGTGTCATTTTTTCGAAGCGTTTAACAACCGTAAAATGGGTTACTGCTGGACGACTTCCGATTGATGTGACGGTCATTTTTTGACGATCATTTTTATCACGGCCGATTGGGGCTTCGATTGTCCCAACGTTGTGATTTAAAACACCATGGACAAGTGCTAAATAGGTACGCTTCATGGTTTTTGATGATAATTGTTCGCTAAGGACTTGGTGAGCTAAATCATTCTTTGCGACCACAAGACATCCACTGGTATCTTTGTCGATACGATGAACAATCCCTGGACGTAATACGCCATTGATCCCTGATAAGTCTTTACAATGCGCTAATAAACCATTTACTAAGGTATGACTTGTATTTCCAGCCCCTGGATGTACTACCATGCCTTTTGGTTTATTAATAACTACGATATCACTATCTTCATAGAGGATATCTAAATCCATTTCTTCAGGTTCTACTTCTAATTCAGCATCTTCTGGCCATTCTGCCGTAATAATATCGTTTGTTTTAGCCTTGTAGTTCGATTTAGTTTCTAAATCATTTACGGTCACATAACCTTCTTCAATCAATTGTTGAACGCGTGAACGTGAAAAATCGGGTAATAACTCCGTTAATAATTTATCGATGCGTGTCCCATTTTGGGTTTCTAATACACAATATTCAAAGTTTTCCATTGGTTTGTCTACTTTCTAATAAGGAATCAAGGATTAATAATCCTACTCCAATATTTAAACTAATATCCGCCACATTGAAGACGGGGAAATAATACGTAACAATCTTAAACGATAAGAAATCTCTTACATAGCCTAATAATGCTCGATCCATGAAGTTACCGAGTGTTCCTGCAAATAAGCATAATAGACTTAAACGATAAATCGTTTGTTTATTTTCTGATTTAACAAAGAAATATAGCATAGCACACATTGCGATAAACGCAACAATCACGAAGAACCATTTCTGTCCTTCGAGGATACTCCATGCGGCTCCTGTATTTTTTAGGTAAGTTAACCAAAAGAAATCTTTAATCACTTCAAAGCGTTCGCCATATTCAAATACTCTTGAGATTGTGGCTTTGGTTATGGCATCCAGTGCGACAATCACTCCAACAAGGAGAAGTTCGTGTTTTTTAATCTTCATATGGTACATTATAACAGAAAAAAGCTTCCTGTTAAGGAAGCGATGCTTATCGATTGGATTGACGAATACTTTCAAGTAAATCCCAGTTTAAGCGTTTAGCGAATTCTGTGATTAATGTGATTGTATCAGCCACGTCTTTACGATGAATTAATGCACGATGAGAATGGATATAACGAGATGGGATTGAGATGGTCACATTGATAATACCATCAAATGCTTTATGCATTTCACCTGAATCGGTTCCACCGGCTAAGAGTAAATCATATTGAACATCTAGATTAAGTTCTTTGGATAAATCAGTTAAGCAGTTTAAGAAACCGCGATGACCTAAATGCGATGAATCTTGGATCGCAAGTGTTACACCTACACCCATTTTACTTCCAGGTTCTGCCCCAGGAATATCATTTGCTAAGGTTACATCTAACGCAATACCGATATCTGGTTTAACTGCGTATGTCGCTGTTTTAGCGCCACGTAGACCAACTTCTTCTTGAACGGTTCCTACCGCTACGATATCTGCTTCATGTTTTACGCCTTTTAAACGGAGTAATACTTCTGCCGCAATAATTGCGCCAATACGATCATCCCAAGCTTTAGCCGCTAAATAGTTAGGGTTAGCCATCACATTAAAGTCAGAACGTGGAGTAACCATATCTCCAGGCTTAATGCCTAAGAGTTCAACTTCATTTTTGTCTTTGACCCCGAGGTCTAAGAACATATCTTTCACATCAATTACTTTATTACGTACTTCTGGTGGAAGTCCATGTGGAGGTTTTGAACCAACGATGCCAATGTATTCTTTACCTTCGCGTGTTGTGATGGTTAGAACTTGAGACAATAGAACATGTCCCCACCAACCTCCAACTGGAGCTAAGCGTATAAAGCCTTTATCATCAATACTACGGACGACAAAACCGATTTCATCGACATGTCCCGCTAACATTAATTTTGGACCTAAGCCACTGCCCTTTTTGGTTACGATGAGTGAGCCTAAGTTATCATAACTGACTTCATCAGCGACTTCACTTAACCACTTCTTCATTACGCGTGTTACTGCTTTTTCATTTCCAGAAATACCATTAACTTCGGTGAATTCCTTCATCATTTCAAGGTTTAAATCACCATATGCCTCTTCTATTTTTAGTACTTTTTCACTCATATTCTGCCTCACTTATGTTTTATTATACAACTCACACTCTACCGAAACAAGTTTAATACGCGGATTAGTACGCTTGGTCTTGACGAGTATGATTCTTCTGATTTTTCTTTAAATATGTCGCAATTACTTCTTCTTCACTGAAGTTGAGCGTATATGCGATTTTTGCGCAATAATTTGCACACGTTATAAATGTATCTTCATTAAATTGATCTTTTAGATGTGTCGCAGATTCTGTCCACTCTAAGAATAAACGACTTAGATCATACGTAACATCATCGCATTCAACCGTAAGTTCATGTTTATGCAAATCAATTCCTAATGAAAGGATAAAGTGAATACTATCACTAAACTCTTCAAGTAGTACATCTTTTTCACTTGGTCCTTTTAGACTCCAATACTTAAATGAACGTGTTTCGTTCGCTAATTCGCTAATCTCAACTACGAGCGCTAATACGCGTTTTAACTGTGTATTGTCACGTGTTTCATGATGTTGGTTCATAATGCGCTCATCGAGTTCATTTTGGTAAGGGATAAGCTGAGTTAGATTGAGTTTCATAGTGTTCTTCCTTCCAATTTGATATCTAAGAGTTCATTTTGACGATCTTCATTGAACTGATTGGTATATAAGCGATAATAACGACCTTTTAACTTCATCAATTGACTGTGTGTTCCATCTTCAACGATGACACCCTTATCAATGAGCAAGATACGATCCGCATTTACGATTGTCGATAAGCGGTGCGCAATAATGAATGTAGTCTTATCTTTAAGGACAGATTCAATCGCTGTTTGAATGATTTGTTCAGTTTCTGTATCGATACTCGAACTTGCTTCATCAAGGATAAAGATACTTGGATTCGCTAAGATAGCACGTGCAAATGAGATAAGTTGTTTCTGACCAGTCGATAGTCGTCCACCACCCTCACCTACTTCAGTATCATATCCATTTTCCATATTCATGATAAATTCATCGGCGGATACACGTTTTGCGGCTTCGATGATAGCCTCATCACTTGCGTTTAAATCTCCATAACGAATATTTTCTTTGATGGTCCCAGAGAACAAATGAGGTGCTTGTAAGACATAACCTAAATTACTGTGTAACCATCCGAGTGAGCGATCTTTTGTGTCTACACCATCAACACGAATAATGCCACCTGTAGGTTCATAGAAACGACAGATAAGATTTACGATTGTACTCTTACCACTGCCTGTTTCTCCTACTAATGCGATAGTTTGTCCAGCGTATACATTAAGATTGAAATCGGTTAGTACAGGTTCTTCTGTTTTATAGGAGAAGCTAACATGATCAAATGTCACATCCCCTTTTACTTTTTCATATATCTCTGTTTTAGGTTCTAAGATAGAACCATATTTCTTAATAACATCTTCTTTATCGACTAAATCAACTTCCGCATTCAATAAGCTTAGTACACGTTCTGCGGATGCTTGTGCCATTTGGAATTCGGCTAATAATCGAGCGATTTGACGTAGTGGTTCAAAGAATTGACTTGCATATTGGGTAAACAATACGAGTGTTCCAAATGCGATGGTCCCAACAAGGACTTGTTGGCCACCAATCCAAATTAACATAGAGGAAGAGAATGCGCCTAATCCCATTACAATCGGCATAAATGCGGCGGATAATATGGCGGCTTTTACCGATTCTGATTTCATGGAATACGTTAATTCTCTAAACTCTGCACTTTGTTTATCTTCTAATCCCATTGTCTTAGATGTTTTAGCCCCTAAGATACCTTCACTATACGATGCCGTAATTTTTGAGTTAATTTTACGGGTTAAACGGTAACGTTGTAAGATCTTCTTTTGGAAAATCACACTGATATACGCTAATAGTGGGACAACAATTAGCACTAACATCGCTAATTTCCAGTTCACAATTAACATGACGATACTTACCCCAATAATGAGCGTAGATCCCCAGATTAAATCAATAATTGACCAAGATACGATATCGGCTAAACGACCAATATCACTGGTCATTCGTGCCATTATCCATCCTTGTGGTGTTTTATCGAAGTAACTAAAGGATAATTCTTGTAGTTTCTTGAATGCTTGGTTACGAATATCGTACGCAAATTGCATTTCAACTTTACCGGTATGTTTAATAAAGAAGTACACAACGAAAACTTGAATTAAGATTAAGAATCCATACCCTAATCCAAATGGCCATAATTTACTTAAATCACCGTTCTGTAAGACAAAGTAATCAATCGCTGTTTTATTTAGAAACGGAAATGCGATGTCTACACAGGCAATTAAAATCATTGATATAAAGATAATCGTTAAATCTTTCTTATAAATAAAGAAGTGTTTTAATACTTTACTCCACAATTTAGTGTCTAAATGATCTGTATTAAACTCTTGTTCCTCAAAATGTTCACTCATCTTCTTCACCTCCTTCAATCATCTGACTTTGTATGGTCACGATGCGGCGATATAAACCATCCTGTTCACTCAAGGACGCATGTGTTCCTTGTTGGCTGATTTTTCCATTTTCTAAAATAATAATTTTGTCGGCTTGCATCGCAGACGCGACACGATGCGTAATAATCAAAGTTGTAACTCCAGCTGCACGTTCTTTTAAGGCATGACGAATCTTCTCATCGGTATGGGTATCAACCGCGGATAATGAATCATCAAAGATTAAAATTGGTGTTTGGTTCAATATTGTACGTGCAATGGCGATGCGTTGTTTCTGCCCGCCGGATAGCGTTACACCCTTTTCACCAACAAGTGTCTTATACCCTAAATCAAATTCATGGATTACACGATGAACGGCTGCCATCTCAGCTGCCTTCTTAACCGCGTTTTCATCCGCATTCGGTTGCGCTAAACGAATATTCTCGAGAATTGTCTTAGAGAATAAGAAAGGTTCTTGTAAAACAATCCCAATGTTATGTCTTAAATGTTTCTTCTGAATTGTATTCAACTCATGACCATTTAGTTTAATGGATCCTGAATTATAGTCATATAAACGGGTTAATAGATGAACAAGTGATGATTTCCCACTTCCTGTTGGACCTAATATTGCGAGTGTTTCACCTTCTTTAATGGTAAAACTAACATCTTCTAGAACGGGTTGATTTCCATCTTCATATTGAAAACGTACATGTTCAAATACGATATCACCTTTAATATCTACGATATCACCCGATTCAATGTCTTCCATTGGTTCATCAAATATTTCTTTTAAACGTCGTAATGACACCATCATTTTTCCTAAATCCGATAAGATACGTCCGATATTACGAATTGGCCAAAGAATCATCGATTCATACGATAAGAATACGAAGAATTGACCAACACTTATTTCACCTGCTTGAGCTGCGTAAATACCAAATATGACAACCACGAAGATTTGGGTAAGTACGACAAGATCACTACTTGCCCAATAGATACCCAATAATTCAATTAGTTTATACGTTAAGTTCTTATATTTACTGTTCTTTTCATCAAATTTCTTGAGTTCAAAGACTTCGCGATTAAATGCCTTAACAACACGTACTCCCGATAAACTTTCTTGTAGAACCGTTGATAATTCACCTTCAGCTTCATCACTGCTCGTAAATACTTTTTGCATACGCATAAAGAAGACATACGCGAATATGACAAGAAACGGTAAACTAATCATCGAAATAAGTGCTAAGCGTAGATTGATCTGTAATAAGATAATCATGGCGATAATTGCCATCGATGTCGCATAGACAAGTTCTGCGACTTGACCTGCTAAGAAACGACGGATTGTGTCGACATCTGATGTACAACGTTGGATTAAATCCCCACTCTTTGCGTTTACATGGGCATGATATGGGAAATATTGTAAGTGTTTGAATAAATCGTTGCGTAGTTTCTCAACGTAACGTTCACTGATGACACCGTTTAAGCGTCCTCTAAGATACATTAAGACGAAGATAATTAAGTTAACTGCGATAATCATTAAAGCTGCCAACCAGAGATGGGTACGAATTCGATCGACACCTCCAAAGAGATTGGAATACCAGATTAACCAGTTGGTTGTGATCGGTTCTAAATTGATGACGTTATCGATTAAGAATGCGAATAAGAGTGGCGAAATGAGCGTAAGGCTGACATAGGAAATAACAATCCCAAAAAGACTCACCATACGGAGTCTCAAGCCTTTTAAATACTTTAAAAATAATTGTAATAGTGTCATAAGTTCCTCAAATCTTTTTCTATTATACCCCAAAATAAAACAGTGCTAACACTGTTTATGCTTTTAAACGTTTAAGAACTTGACTACTTAAGGTTCCAGTGACCCAACCTGTGGGGATTGCACTGAACCAAAGTAGAGGTAGCCAATAGATCATCATTGCGGTTTGATTGATAAATATCAACACAATGATTTGTCCTAAACCATGAAAAGCACTGGACGCAACGCTGAGTCCAATCGGTGTAAATTTCTTTGTTTTATATAAAATTAGTGTAATAAGTGTACTAGCGACAACGCCTCCCATGGATAACCAGAAGCCTGTCCCAAAAATAATCCCTCTTAGAAGGGACGCAATGATAACTCGCATTAGGTTTAACATAATCATTGATTTAACATCAAATAAGATTAAAGTAATTAAGCCCAGAATATTCGCTAAACCAAGTTTAACGCCAGGAATTGGAATCGGTAAAGATGGTTCGATCATATGCATTAAAATGCTCATTGCGAGCAACATTGTTATAAGCGTTAAACGACGGGTTGGACTATGTTTTCTCATTGAATCACACTATCCTCTCCATCTGGATTGACTTCCGCATTCTCAATCATAATCACAATATGATTCGGTAAACAAACAATCGGCACATTCGCAAATTCTACCCAACCTTGAATCGAACAGAGATGATACGGCGATGTTTCTTTTTCAACACGTAATGCTTTATCTTTTACTTCGATAAATACATCTCCAAGTGTTCCTTCCACAATATAAGTATTATCAACACTCATATCGATACGAAGTACTTCTTCTTCGCGATAGGACACAACCGCGACAACTTTATCGTTTGTACTTGCACGCACAAACCACTCCATACTGCCATAAAGCACTACAGAGCTAATTAGGATGAATATAACCAATGCTTTATCATAACGATTCATGTTAATGTTCTTTAAACGACAACACAGCTTTGATGGCGCGTTTCCATTGTTCTAGAATGTCGATTTGTTTCGATTTCGTCATATCCGGTAAGAAGCGTTTCGCTGTTTTCCATTTACTGAAAAGTTCTGCTTCATCCTTGAACATGCCAACTGCTAATCCGGCTAACATACATGCGCCAAGGGCAGTGGTTTCTGAAATCGCTGGTCGGATGACATCCACTCCGAGTAAGCCAGCTTGAAATTCCATAAGATAGTTGTTTTGACTTGCGCCTCCATCAACTTGTAATTTGGTTAATTTAATCATTGAATCTTCTTGCATCGCTTCTACGACATCGTAGGTTTGAAAAGCGAGAGATTCAAGGGTTGCACGTACAATGTGTGCATCTGTTGTTCCGCGTGTTAAGCCGAAGATTGCGCCTTGTACATCACTTTGCCAATACGGTGCACCAAGTCCTACAAACGCAGGTACTACGACCACTCCATCACTGGAGGGAATACTTAATGCCTTCGTTTCACATTCACTTGAAGTACTTATTAGATGTAACCCATCGCGTAACCATTGGATTGCGGCACCTGCCACAAACACCGAACCTTCAAGCGCATAGGTTAGTTTACCATTTTTACGCCAAGCGATGGTTGTTAATAAACCATTCTTCGATTCAAT
>DASSDQ010000132.1:0-6849 GCA_035697025.1 Erysipelotrichaceae bacterium
AAAGAAGAAGATGTGATTAATATTATTGAATTTGTCCCTGCACATGCGATTAAGGCAACAATCATTCGCCCGATGTGTAGTGGTGATATTCGCGAGACAGATGTCTATGGTGCCCAACAACACGCACCTTTACTTGATCTAGAATTTGATTTCTAACCATCCAACTGGATGGTTTTATTTAATGTGTAGGGCATTGGTAGTAATTTTCACAATTGATTCGTTTATTTATCAATCAATTTAGATAAATGAAAAAATGTTCCAATTTTAGTTTGGGACATTGTTCGTATGAATTTTAAATGATTTAATCTATGTATAGAACCATCACATTCCGAAATGTGATCTTGCAGGTTCTTATCATGACACATTGGAAACGGAAACTCATTTGCCCAGATTTTAACCAATGTGTTTTATTTAGTAGAAATTAGTTTGTTTAGGTTTATTGTGGTTTCTTTCGTGATGGATAGTATTTCTTCGTAATTCTTAACGACACTCATTGCGACGAAGATATCTAGAATATATTGTGCTGCAATCGCTGATGTAAGATTATAGAGTTCTAACGTATTTGCGACATCGATAATACGTATATTTTCGGTACACAAAGAACTTAATTTATTATTATCTCTTCCTGATATACATAACGTTGGAATACTTAAAGAATTCATTCGTTTAGCAATATCCAAAATAATTGGATTTGTGCCAGTTAACGAAATCAATATCGCAAAACTTGGGATATCATGAAGTTTCAAACGTGATAGGTGTTGCCAATGGGCAGAATCATAAGCGATGGATGAAACTCCAACTTCTTCAAATTTGTATTGGTACATCTTAGCGAGATCAAAGTTTAAACCAGTTCCATAAATTCCAATATGTTTACTATTTTGAATCAATTTAATGCAACGCATTAATACATCATAATCAAACATAGATCGTGTTTGATCGATGGCCTTTTGATAAATCATCGGTAAACGACTAACAACATCATCTAAACTTGATTTAGGTGTAAAAGGAATATCTTTGAGGTGTTCCTGTTGTTCAAGGAACAATGAAAACTCTGATACATAGGTGATTTTAAAATCAGTATACCCTTTAAATCCTAGTTTCTTGCATAGACGAACGATTGTAGAAGTACTTGAATAACTTAAAATAGCTAAATCATTGATGTTCATTTTAAGTAAATCACTTGGATGATCCACAATGTATTGAACAACAGCTTGTTCCTGATGAGTCAGATTATTGAGTGTTTTTAGTTTGTTGAATAACATGATACTCTAATCTTATCATATAGAAGAGAATTTAAAAAAACGAAAAAGTGAGGGTTTATAATGAAGATCGCATTTGTTGATATTGATGGGACGATATTAAATTATCCAAGTGGATTAAATCGTCCAACTGAGAATTGCTTAGATGCATTTAGAGCGTTTCGTGATAAAGGGAATTTACTAATTATTGCGACGTCACGATCAAAGCTTCCAGTTGGGTTAAATAAAGAGATGTTTGATGGATTTGTGTTCAGTAATGGTCAATATGTTGAGTTTCACAATGAAATACTATTGAATAATTGCTTTACGAAAGACCAACTCCTACTTCAAAAATCGGTTATCGAAAAATACAATGCGGGGTTAATCTTTTCTGGCGTAATTGGTCAATGGGTAAATCCTTCGCGAAAAGATTTAGCCATTGATCATATGGTTCATTTTGGGTTAGATATTTCGCTTGTTGATCAAATTTTCTTACCCTTTAATCTTGATCAAATTCAATGTACCGCAACGACTGGTGTTTTTGATGATGCGGAGAGTATGTGGAACGCAAAAGCAGAATTACCTGAAGATTGGATTATCCATGCATATGATGAAGCTTCAATTCGTATGGATATGCATTTGCCAGGCGTTACGAAAGGGAGTTCATGTATGTTTTTAACGGATTACGTAGGGTTAAAACGTGAAGATTCATATGCGTTTGGGGATGGGATGAATGACATTGAAATGCTAGATTTAGTCGGATATGGTATTGCGATGGGTAATGCGACAGAAGAAGTTAAAATAAGCGCTGACTTTGTGACAAGCTCAGTAGACGAGGATGGATTAGCGAAAGCGTTTGTGGAATTGTTTAATCTATAAATGAATTTAGTGAAAATGATTCGATTCTAAGTTAAAATTAAACTACAGAATAAACAAGAGGAATTATCATGAATAAAGATGAAAGTTTGTATATTGCAGGACCACTCTGTTTTTATAAGAATGGTTATGGAATGTGGCATGCACTACGTAAAGAAGCAGAGTTTAATGGATTCAAAGTTGCTTTACCGAATGAAAATGTTTTAGTATACGATGAAGGAAATAAGCGACAATTCAGTTCCGCAATCTTTAAGAACTGTCGAGATTCAATGAATCAGACAACGTGTATCATTGCGAATCTTGAGAATTATCGTGGTTGTGTTCCAGATGGTGGAACTGTCTATGAAATGGGTATGGCTTACGCAAAAGGTGCTAAGCTTTATGGTTTCACACGTGATAAACGCCCAGAACGAATGAAATATGGAAATGCGATTTATAAAGGAAATGAACTTTATGATATCGATGGAAGAGTATTGCCTCATAAAGAGTTACCATTTGGTCCATGTATTGTTGGATCGACAAAAATAATCGAAGGTAATTTTGCAGACGCATTAAATATGTTTAAAACAGACATTGAAGAAGATTCAAAACTAAAAGCGAATCGTAATGTGTTTATACTTGATGCGGATCCTCAACCTACCGTAAAACCGATTGATAAACCTAGAGTCTATCTTTCTACATTTGAACGTTATGATAATGATGCTTCAGATAAGTTAGAAGAAATGAAGAAGATATGTGATAAATATGGATTAGTCGCAATAAGTCCATTAGATGATGCGCCAATGGTAGAACGAGTTGAAAGCGACGATGTTTATGAAATGGCCTATAATCAATTCGATCATTACCAACAACATGTACGGAATTGTGACTTAATACTTGCGAACTTAAATGACTTTCATGGGTTAGAGCCAAACGATGATGTTTCATTTGAATGTGGAATGGCTTTTCAATTAGGTAAGAAATGTTTTGGATATGTTAAAAACAATAAACCAATGATTGAGTTAGTACCCAATAAAGGTAAAGAATTTGAATATCGTGATGCGAATGATATGAATGTAGAAGACTTTGAAAGTCCTCTTAATTTAATGTTTGGGGCTTCGTTTACATTATTTGATGGAACATTCGAAGAAGTCGTTAAGAAAGTTTCTGAAGCATTAGTTGATTTCAAGTTAAGAGATGATTTAGTTCCAGCAATTATGGAATAACGACCACTTAGGTGGTCTTTTGTTTTAATGGTATGATATAAGAAAAAACGAGGAATATTTATGTTAACTAGTATTGGACAAGTAATTATTCAAGTATTAAAAAACAAAGAAAAGGATAAGTTTGATTTATTAGTTAAACAACTTTTTCCGATCGATATTGCGTTAGCGCTTGAATATAGTACAGAAGAAGAACTTAAAACGTTTATAAAATTTACAACTCCAGAGTATCATGCGAAAGTCCTTGAACAAGCAAAAGAGAAACTTCAATTGCGACTATTGCGACATTTCGATTATTCAGAGGCAGTCCATTTGTTTACGAAAATGTCAAAAGATGATGTCGTAGATACAATTGGAAATTTACCAACGAATCTTAGAAAAGAATTATTACATCAGATGAAGGTATCAGAGTTTGTGACCATTGATGAATTACTAAGTTACTCTCCAAAGAGTGCTGGTGGAATTATGACAACCGAGTTTATTGCGGTAAATGAGTTGATGAACACAAAAGAAGCACTCGATATCGTCATTGCGGAAGGATATGAATCAGAGGTAATTGAAACGATATTTGTATTAAATCAAAAAAATGAATTAATGGGCACAGCTGATCTAAGAGACATTCTTGCGTCAGATCGTTCTGTCTTAATGAGAGATATCACTAATGAAAACCATCTAAGTGTATTTCCAGAGACTGACCAAGAAAAAGTTGCGTTACTTGTATCTAAATATGATTTAAAGGCTGTAGCGGTTGTTAATCAAAATAATAATTTATTAGGGATTATTACGGTAGATGATATTATCGATGTCATAGTAGAAGAACAAACAGAGGATATCTTACGCTTTGGGGGAGTTAGTGGTGAAGAGACAACAGGTGGCACTCTTATTCATTCCATTCAAAGACGTATTCCTTGGTTAATCATCAATTTGGGAACCGCATTCTTAGCCGCATTTACGGTCACATTATTCGAAAGTGTTATTGCACAAGTGGTCGCACTCGCATCTTCCATGTCCATTGTGACAGGTATGGGAGGAAATGCTGGAAATCAAACTCTATCAGTTGTGATTCGAAGTATTGCGTTGGGAGAACTCGAACTTAAAAAGAGTTGGCATCGTGTGTTTAGAGAAATAGCAATTGGAATTGTACAAGGCGCAATTGTTGGATTATTCGCTGGAATCATACTTTACTTTAAAGTAGGGAATCCTATGATTGGGTTTATAATCTTCTTGGCAATGATTGGAAATATGATTGTCGCAAGTACATCTGGTTTCTTAATACCATTAATCTTAAAACATTTTAATTTCGATCCTGCATTAGGGTCTTCAATATTCTTAACCGCATCAACCGATGTGTTAGGATTCTTCTTTTTCCTTGGTCTAGCAACACTCTTCTTACCTTGGTTGGTATAAATGAAAGGGATACTATGTTAAATCAAAACGTAAAATTCGCTCGCGCAGAAACTTGTTTAATCATGGAGCCAATGCACTCCAATATCCATGGAAATGTCCATGGGGGTGAGTTGATGAAAATGATGGACAATACAGCAGGAATCGCTGCGGCTAAACAAGCAAAAGGTTTGGTTGTGACAGCACGTGTGGATGAAATTGAATTTCATCAGTCCGTTAATGTTGGGAATATTGTGACTGTTGTCGCACAAGTCTGTTATGTTGGACGTAGTTCCATACAAGTACAAGTTAATGTATATGTTCATGATATTGAGAATTATACAGAGCCGATTCGTGCATTAAGTGCCTTCTTCACAATGGTTCATATTAAGGATGGGAAACCGACATTAGTTAATCCACTTGTTATAACGAATGATGAGGAAAGAGTATTGTATGAATTAGGTGAAAAGAAATATAACGAAATTCAAGCTAAAAAGGTGAAGAAATGAAACGTAAAGTAATATTTGATTGTGATCCAGGATTAGATGATGCATTAGCACTATTACTAGCGCTTGCGTCAGATGAATTAGATGTAATAGCTGTCACAACAATCGCTGGGAATTCAACAATTGAGAATACAACACAAAATGCACTTAATTTACTTGAATTCTATGGTAAAGAAACTATTCCTGTGGCGAAAGGTTCATCCAACCCAATCCTTGGACGATTTAATTCAGGTTCTCATGTACATGGTTCTACAGGCATTGGCGGGGTTGAATTACCTAAGGCAAAGTCACAATGTGATTCAAGAAGAGCACACGAATTGATTGCCCAGGAAATACTAAAAAGTGAAGAAAAAGTCACAATCATCGCGACAGGTCCATTAACCAATGTAGGAATGGCCATAAGTTTATACCCAGAAATCCTCGATAATATTGAAATGATTTCATTAATGGGAGGTTCTGTTAATGTAGGGAATGTAAGTGCTGTCGCAGAAGCGAACTGTAAGAATGATCCAGAAGCGGCGCATATCGTGTTTAATTCAGGGGCTAGAATTGCCATGTTTGGATTGAATGTTACATACCAAACCACAATTAAACCAAGTGAAATGGAAGAGATTAGAAATATCGGTGGTAAATATGCACAAGCGGCTGCGGATTTTTTAACCTATCATTTTGAGAGTTATAAAGTGCTTCCATACTTTGATGGCGATCCATCGCATGACTCGTGTGCAGTTGCTTATTTACTTAAACCAGAAATCTTTAAGATGGAAGAACTAAATGTAGTAGTAGATCTTTCGGGACACTATAGTCGTGGACAAACAATCATAGATCTTCATAAAGTAACAGGTCGAAAAGAGAACGCACTCGTCGCACTATCAAGTAACCGTGAAATGTTTGTGCAATTACTTAAGGACTCGATCATAAAATTATCTTCAAGATAGGGAAACCTATCTTTTTAACTGTCATATTTTATTTAATGTCGTTATAATTAAAAACAGAGCTGGAGGTTTTGTTTTGATAGAATTAAGAAATATAATCAAAAACTACACAACACGCTTAGGTATAGTAACCAAAGCGTTAGATGATTTAAGTTTGACACTACCCAATCGAGGTCTTGTTTTTGTGTTAGGAAAAAGTGGAAGTGGGAAGTCAACACTCCTGAATATTATTGGTGGATTAGATACCGCAAACTCAGGCGAAGTGCTTGTGAATGGAAAAGATATTCATGGTCTTGATCAAAAAGAATTAGATTACTATCGTAATGCGAATGTTGGATTTGTCTTCCAAGATTTCAACTTAATCGATTCATTTACAGTAGAAGAAAATGTAGGATTAGCACTTGAGCTACAAGGTAAAAAAGTAGATCAAAAAGAAATGATGGAGTTATTGGAGTATGTTGGATTAAGTGGATATGAATCTCGCAAAGGGAATGAAGTGTCGGGTGGACAGAAACAACGTATCGCAATTGCGCGTGCATTAATCAAGAAACCAACCATAATTTTAGCGGATGAACCAACAGGAAATCTTGATTCACATACATCGAATCAAATCATGGATCTATTAAAGAAAATATCATTAGATAATTTAGTTGTTGTCGTATCGCATGATCCAGAAGAAGCTGAGATTTATGCGGATCGTGTAATCAAG
>DASSDQ010000133.1:0-2705 GCA_035697025.1 Erysipelotrichaceae bacterium
CATTTCAGTCAGAACGGACTACATACCTATGAAAGTGTATGTAGTGAAATAGATGAAATATTGAGCTATTTAGTTCAAAGGAAAGGGGTTCTATGAATATTGGAATAATTGTATACTCGTATACGAATAACACACTGACTATTGCCAAACGTCTAGAAAGCTATCTGCTTTCAAAAGGTCATACTGCTTCAATTCAAAGTATAAAAGCAGATAATGAAAATCCAAATTCAAGTTCATTCCGCTTAACAAACCAACCAAGTACACAAGCATATGATGCGATAATATTTGGATCATGTGTTAGAGGATTTGATTGTGCGCCGATTTTTAAAGACTATATGCATTCAGTAAACTCATTATCAAATAAGAAAATCGCAGGATTTGTAAGTCAATATTTCCCGTTTGATGCAATGGGTGGTAATCAAGCTTTAGGGAGTATGGAAAGTATAGTACGTCAAAAGAATGCTCAACTTAATAAACTTGGAAGTATACATATGAAATTTCGTAATGTCGATAAACAAGTAGAACAATTAATCAATAATTGTAATAATTGGTTAGTTTCATGAAAATAATTCGGAATATAATTATCGTAATTGTGATTGTATTTATTGGTTTATTCATTGCGTATAAATGGATTGATAATAATCTTAATCAATTATTAACTGAAGAAGTGGATACAGTTAATCTATCGCAAATCGATGATGGTACATATCCTGGAAAAGCTTCCACATTCCCAATCGAAGTGGAAGTAGTAGTAGAAGTTACTGATCACAAAATAACCAATATTGACCTCGTAAAACATGTGAACGGACAAGGAAATGACGCGAGTAAAATAATTGATCGTGTGATTGAACAGAATTCTATTGATGTTGATGTAATTAGTGGTGCTTCATATAGTAGCCATGTCATACTTAATGCGATTTCAGATGCGTTGAACTAAAAAAGATTGAGCATGTAATTCATGTCCAATCTTTTATTATTAATTTCTAGAACTTTCCCATACTTTACGTATGGATTCAATTTCGGCTAAGAATGCCTTCACTACATCTGGATCAAATTGAGTTGCGCTCTTTGATTTAATGTATTGTGTTGTTTTTTCGATACTCCAAGCTTCTTTGTAAACACGTTTATTACTCAATGCGTCAAAGACATCGACAATTGCCATTACTCTAGCAGACAGAGGTATTTGTTCCTTGGATAATCCTTCAGGATATCCTGTCCCATCCCAATGTTCATGGTGATATTTTGCGATATTAAGTGCTTCTTTGAAGAATTCAACGGAATCACTCGTACTATTGTTGTTCATTAAATCAGTAATGAAGGAAGTATCAACCGCATGCTTAATCGTATTATAACCAATCGTTGTATGTGATTTAATCACATCGAATTCATCCGAAGATAATTTACCACTCTTCATTAAGATTGTATCTGGTATCCCCATTTTACCAATATCGTGTAGAGGGCTCGCTTTAACGGTACGAATAATATAGCGCTCATCAATAACAGAAGTATATCGTTCATTCTCTTGCAATTTACGCATAATAATTTCATAATAACTCTTCGTACGTGAAATATGGAAAGCTGAATCTGGATCACGCGTTTCAACTAACTGTGTAACGATATCCAAGGATACATCAAATGTTAGTTGTAAATCATACATACGTTTCGTAACTTCATTCTCAATCCATTGCGTTTGATTCTTTAATTGTTCTTTTGCTTTTTTAAGTTCTAGTAAGGAACGAACACGTGTTAAAAGTACATTTGCTTTAAATGGTTTAACGACATAATCTTGCGCACTCGATAGATTAAATGAACTGTCATCTTTAATATTTTCACTCGCTAACATAAAAATAACCGGAATATCGATTAAGTTAGTATTAGAACGTAATTTATCTAAAACATCATGACCGCTTATTCCCGGTAAATTAACATCTAACAGGATAATATCAGGTGCTTTTTTAACTTTCAGATAATTTAACATATCTAATCCATTTTTGAACGGTATAACAAGACCAAGTGGACTTAATATGCGTTCTAAAACAGTTAAGTTAGTAGATTCATCATCTACTATAATTATTTCAACTTTATTGGACATAATAACCTCTGTTATTTAATAGGCATATTGTATAACTAAACAATCAATTTTACAATCTGACAACATTCCTGCTTGACATAAATGATTAATATTTGTTAAATAATTAATGCAAAATTTTTACGATAGTGTATAGTAAATAAACAGAGAACCTATGAAGAACATTAGAATTATTGTTGTGCTAGTCGCATTTTCACTCGTACTATTCTTCTGGACATTAAGTAAAGATAGTATTACTGAGATTGAGCTAAATGCGAATAATGGTCAATTAAAAATCAGCGAAATAAATGATAAAAATGCTTATCGTTTAAATGGAGAATGGGAGTTTTATCCTAATGTTTTTCTATTGGACGATGCGGATATATTTTATAAATTAGCTCCAGACTACAAACAGTTATCTCACTCTTGGCAAGGGGACGAGAATTTTGAGAATGGTTCTGGTTTTGCGACATATCGGCTTACTTTGAGTGGTTTAAATCCAGATGAAGAATATGGAATATTACTTGAAGAAGCTGGATCGAGTTATCAACTTTGGGTGAATGATGAACTAAAACTATCTAATGGAGAGATTGCGAAAAATGCATTAATCTCAAAAGGTGCTAGCTATACAGATAAG
>DASSDQ010000134.1:0-17178 GCA_035697025.1 Erysipelotrichaceae bacterium
GGTAATCCACAGTTCGCAAAACTAATATACTCATCACGTTCAAACATTATTATTTCGTCATCTTCACTTAATCTTCTGAGTCTAGCCGCAGCGGTTGCGCCACCAGCAACTCCACCAACAATTAAAATCTTTTTCATCGTCTTGTTCCTTTGTGATATAAGCACAAAAAAAGTATAAAACTGCTAAAAAAGGAATACAATGAGACAATCATAAATTTCTGAAATTTATAACAATCTTTATCATATTTCACAACTTTTAGAGTTTTATACCAGCCAAACTCGTTAAGAAATTAGATTATTTAATAAAGGGATGAAATCAGCTGTATCTTCTAAAGTAAATACTCGATCAAAATGAACTGTTTGATGATTCTTTAATAACGGCAATAATGAAGGCTTATGCCAACTGTAATTATTTTGAATCGAGAAGTGATGGACATCATTTGGATTATCACTTAAAAGAACTGTAACCTTACCTAATGAGTTCATTAATTTCAAACGTTGGTATTCTTCAATCCCTGCGTCAGTCGGTCCAACGAAACTTAAATGACCAAACTTAGGATTATTCGATTTACAGATCTTAACCGCATCCGCATCCTTAAATAACGGACCATTCACGAAATGTAAGATTGAGACATTCTTTTCTTTTAATTGTTCATAAATTACATGGTCCACAACGCTACGATTTTGAAGTAATATCGTAAAGGGTGAATCGACGAATTTCTCACAAATATTTTTGCATTCTTCAATAAATGTATCTTCGCGATTAATGGTTGTGACTACAGATACACGTTTAACTTTACGATCTAACAAGGTATTATCCCCACATAGATATAAGAATAAAGGCGCTTCATCTTTTAAGTCTTGTAGAATTGCCTTAGGATATTCTTCATCGTATTTATGTACGATAAAAACACGTTGTTTAAGACGCGCAAATGCGGTTTCTGTTTCGCGTTTTATGAGCTGACAGACCTGCGGAAAATATTGTACAAATTTCGTACTTTCAAAGTATGTTTCATAGAACTTCTGTACATCGAGGAGTTCTTGAATATTTTCTTTATTGATTCTTGAGTTAACAAGCGTATCATTTTGAACTAAGCGTTTAAGAACACTATAGTTAATGGCTAATTGTTTGTTTTGACTTGATTTATTCATAGTTCTTTAGTGTTTTTTCTAGTAGAGTTTTAATCTCATGCTTTACTTCTATGGGTTCTATAATCTTCGCCTTATCTTGGAACTGTATAACCCAAGATAAGAAGGTTGGACTTACATAAACTGTTTCTGTTATTTCAAACCAACGATCATCGATTACATTAATCTTCACATCCATTCCAAATCGATCTAATATGACGTTTAATAATTCTTGGTCAAACCGTATGGTAACTCTTTTTTCAACACCTGTAAACATATTAAAGAGTTGATCACAGAATTTTTCCATATCATCTGGTTTTTGGGCATAGTTATGTGTCACATTTAGAACACTTACTTCACGCATTTTATCGACACGATAGACGACATAATCATCGTGTTGTTCGTGATAACAAACACAATAGTATTTCTCATCATCCCAACATAGGAATACTGGATTTACTTGATAATATTCCCCATTCTTACGATATTTAATCTGTTTGTTCACATCATAATCGAAATACTTAAAGCGTAGTTTACGTTTTCCTAAAATCGCATCATGAATCGCATCCACATTCAAATAAATCGAGGTATTACGCGTTTTTAACCGTCCCGTAACTAAATCATCACGTTGTAAGAGTTGCGCTTCATGGACACTTGTTAAGCCTTTAATCTTATCGATTAATTCTACACTTTTTTGTTTAGTGATAAACTTAGAGAATTTAATCGCATCAACCAATAGTTTTAACTCGGCCAATTGAAAATCTCGATTCGCTATGGAATACCAATTCTGTTTATCTTTTACAGTGATAATATCCAAACCATATATCTCTAGTAATTCCATATAATGGTAAATACTTTTACGTTCACTCTTTATTCCTTTGGACGCTAAGTAATCAATAATTTGTTGGACAGATAGAGCATGTTGGTCATCCGTTTCACGTAATAGTAAATCACGTATTTCGAGTAGTTTTAGCTTATTCTTAGGAGTCTCCATAGTTCGCCTCGCGTTTATTGTACAACGATTGTGAAATTCAGACAATAAAAAACAAGTTTTCACTTGTTTAGATTACTTTTAATAAATGTTTCCAATATTTAGAGAAAAAACCAATTAAACTACCTACTGTTAACGCAAATATTACGGTTCCTTCACGAACTGGCGCATAGTTTAGCGTAAATGCCCAAGCCATAATCAGTGAGGATAGTACGAATATAAAATCAGCCCCTGTTCTTACTCTTACAAATGGTATTTTATAATGATCAGAGAATACGACAATAAACGCATCATAAGGTAGTACAACGAGTTTCACACTCATCATTAAGCTAACACCTAATGACATTAATAGTATGCCACTTAATAAACCGATTAACTGAAAGGCGTAGTTACTAAAGACTAAATTCGCAAGATAAGTAAAATCATACAAGAAAAAGTTAACCACATAACCGAATACTAAGCTAAGTAAAGGTTGTAAAATGAGGATAAATTTCGCTTTTTTACCAAGTAGGATAAGCTCAAACACAAAACATAGTAGATTAAAATAGATTAAAACTGTACCTGCTTTAATGTTCATCACATGCGCTAACGCATTGGTAAAGCCAGAGACGGTACTTTGACCTAAATTTGCCTTAATAATTAAGGACATACCGAACCCAATTGTCGCAATTGCGATTAATGTTAATACAAGATGAACTAAGAATTTCTTTTCTTTCACGCGATTACCTCAAACCTTATTTAGCACTATAACATAAAACGAAATATACAGTATAATATTTTTATTAGAAAAGAGAAAAAAATGGAAACACTATTAGAACGTTTTGTGCGATATTGTAAAATCAATACGCGATCAGATGAGAAAAGCCCAACCATTCCATCAACTCAATCTCAAATAGAATTTGGGAAAATGTTAAAGAATGAGTTAATAGAATTAGGCTTAAGTGAAGTTGAACATAACTTAAAGAATGGCTTTGTGACGGCGACACTTCCAAGTAATATTGATTACAGTGTTGATACGATTGGATTTATTGCGCACTTTGATACAGCTGATTTTAATTCAGAGAATATTCAACCTCAGATTATCGAAAACTATGATGGTTCAAATATCGTATTAAATGAATCATTGAATCGTACTTTAGATACAACGACATTCCCTAATCTTAAGAATTATATCGGTCATACATTAATTACAACAGATGGGACTACCTTACTAGGAGCCGATGATAAAGCAGGTTTGGTTGAGATTGTGGACGCAATGATTTATTTACTTGCACATCCTGAAATCAAGCATGGTGAGATTCGTATTGCGTTTGGGCCAGATGAAGAGATTGGCCGAGGCGCAAATCATTTTGATGCGCCAGCGTTTAGAGCGAAGTTTGCATATACGTTAGATGGTAGTCGCTTAGGTGAACTAGAGTATGAGAGTTTTAATGCGGCTAAAGCAGTTGTTCAACTTCATGGTGTATCGGTACATCCTGGAACGGCTAAGAATAAACTAATTAACTGTGCGAAGTTAGCGATGGAATTTGATGCCCTACTTCCGCAAAACGAAGTTCCAGAACATACTGAAAAATATGAAGGATTCTATCTTTTACATGATATGAAGACAGAAATTGAAAATGGGACGATGACGTATATTATTCGTGATCATGATAAAGAGAAGTTCTTGGCACGTAAACAAACCTTTATTGATAATGTGAATTACTTAAACAATAAATACAAAGCTGAACGATTTACCTTAACGTTGAGTGATTCTTACTACAATATGAAAGAAGTAATCGAAAAGGACATGAAGCCCGTTGAACTAGCGAAACAAGCCATGATCAACTTAGAAATCACACCTGTCATCCAACCGATTCGTGGTGGAACGGATGGTTCTAAAATATCGTTCATGGGTATTCCTACACCTAATATCTTTACAGGTGCAGAGAATTATCATGGTCCATTCGAATTTGCGTCACTTAATGATATGAAGAAAGCAGTCGAAGTGATTATTGAAATTGCTCGATTGAATGCGAGTGTATAAATATGAATGATAAACTCAGACGTTTACTTGACTATATTAAAGCCATAGAAGACAATCAATCTACTTTAGCGATGTATAAAATGTATGAGTCAGACATACTGAGTGTTAATCATGAAGAATTGTTTATCTTATTTGATGCATTAATAAAAGAAGGTCATCAACCAAAAGATATTTTACGCTATCTTGATAAATTGGTTCATGTCTTTTCTCAATCACTCGCATTAAAAAAAGTTAATCTATTAGAAGATTCTTTTTTAGATCATTTATCTCAAGAAAATAAGGCATTAGAACTTCGATTGAATCATATCAAATCGATTTTAATTGACTTAAAAGGTTCATTTAATCAAGATTTAATCCCATTATTCGAGGAATTAGAGATGTTTGCGCTTCATTATACTAAGATACAGAACATCTTGTTTCCTTATTTAGAAAAGAAGGGATCACAATATTCAGCTGTTAGTATTATGTGGTCTTTACAAGATTTAACACGTAAACAGTTAAAAGCTACGATAGAGAGTTTGAAGTTAAACAAAGAGAAGATTGAAATTAGTAAAGTATTAGGTGATTACTTCTTCAAAGCATTTGGATTAATCCAAAAAGAAGAGATGATACTTTTTCAACTCACTAGTTCAATTTGCACGATAGATGAATTAGACGAAATGCGTCATCAGAGTTTCGAATATGGTTTTATATGGATTGATACACCTATTCAGAAAGAACATAAGCCTAAACAATTAGGTCAATCCTTCTTTTCAACTGAAACGGGTGAACTAAGTTTTGAACAACTATCTTTATTCTTAGATGCATTACCGATTGATTGTACCTACGTTGATGAGCACAATAAAGTACGTTATTTTAATCGACCAAAGGAGCGTATTTTCCCTCGTTCATCATCCGTAATCGGACGTGATGTACGTAATTGTCATCCTGCGGAAAGTGTGGATGTCGTGAATGAGATTATTGAAGCGTTTAGAAAAAATGAACAATCTGAAGCGAACTTCTGGATCGAGATGCGTGGTAAGTTCTTAACCATTCGCTATGTAGCGCTAAGAGATGCGAATGGTGTTTATAAAGGTGTATTAGAAATATCGCAAGAAGTAAGTGGAATACGGAGTTTAGAAGGACAAAGAAGACTCTTACAATGGGATAAAAAAAGCGACAATTAAGTCGCTTTTCCTATAGTCTCAACAAATTTAATCACCAATTCTGGATCAAACTGTGCACCAGATTCATTTAATAATTCATTAAACGCATCTGATCTACTCATATACTCTTTATATGAATCATGTGATATCAATACATCATACGCTTCCGCAATAGATATGATACGCGCATATTCAGGTATTTCTTTACCCTTTAATCCTTTAGGATAACCTTTACCATCCCAACGTTCATGGTGCGCTAATATAATCATCGATATATCAGAGAAATGATTCGAAGAGTTCAAGATGCGATACCCAACTTCTGAGTGACGTTTTACTTCTTTAAGTTCATCTTTGACAAGGTTTCCTCTTTTATTGATAATATTGACATCCAACCCAATTTTACCAATATCATGGATATACGCTGCCTTCGTTAATAGTTCTTTCTCTGCGTTTGAATAATGTAAAGCATCTGCCATTTTCAAACAATAATTCAATACATTAATTGCATGCGATTTCTCAAAAACACTTCGTTCAAACAAGACATCCAACACTTGATCAAGTGTTTTTTGTATGGTCATTTGACTATTTATCAACTTTTCACGATACATTGTGTCTTCAGCTTGCGAAAAGATATCCATGATTGATTGAGAAGAATTCGTCTTTGTGGCACATCCACATGAAACGGTAATTTTAAAGTCTTTTACAGACACATTAAGTAAAGCGTTATTAATTTTATGAATAAGTTCTACACCTTGATCATACGTTGTATTCGGTAAGGTAATGATAAATTCATCCCCTCCGATACGACATACTTTCCCAAGGTTCTCCACGACATTGACGATTGTATTCGCAACTGAAACTAATAGTTTATCTCCATATAAATGACCTAATGCGTCATTAACTAGTTTCAATCCATCCGCATCGATCATCACAAGGCTTAATGGGTATGAAGATGACACATCCATTCTATGTACATGTTCCTCATAGTATCTTCTGTTATAACATCCTGTTAATTGATCATGATAATTGAGAAAATGCATACTTAGTTCCGCATTCTTACGCTCGTTAATATCTTCAATTACAGCAAGTACATAGAAATCACCTTCAGCTTGAGGGACGATCGATACAGTTAGATTAATCCAAATAATAGACTTATCTTTACGTACTAATCGTTTTTCGATGGTATATGTACTTATTTCTCCATTAATTAGAGATTCAAATGATTTCGCATCTTTCTCAATATCTTCAGGATAAGTCACATCCATATACGTTAATTTTGCGAGTTCTTCTTTCGTATATCCAACGATATCACAATATTTTTGATTCACGTTTGTAAGAAGTTTATGTGGACCATAGCTCATACCTACTGCGGCTTGTTCAAACATCCCTCTTAAGCTATATTCACGTTTCTTAAGTTCATCTTCCATTTGTATGCGTTCACTAATATTCTCAGAATGTAGAATAACCCCACCAATTGAGTTATCATTCTCATACCATGGTCGACATTCCCAACGTATCCATTGCGATGTCCCATCATCTAAATCCATTCGCGATTTATTTGATACAACAATCTCTCCATTTAAAGACCTTTGATGGACTTCTTTAATTTCTGGTAAAAGATTTGGAAATATTTCATAATGAGATTTCCCGATTACATTTAAATCTGATTTATTGTAGTCCTTTAGAAAGTTCTTACTAACGTATAAGTACTTCATATTTTGATCAAATATCGCAATGGATGTACTTTCATTTTCAATAATGTATTGAAGACGCTTATTCGCATATAACGATTCGACTTCATGTCGTTTTGATTCAGTTATATCTTGTTGGGAACCAAAATATCCTAATATTCTTCCATAATCATCAAAGAATAAATGATATTCTGATTTAACCCAGAATTCATCTCCATTTAAACGATGTTGTTTCTTCTCACGAATAATTTTCTTATCTTTTAATAACGTTAACCAAAAAGAACGAATCATATTTAGATTATTGTGATAGATCTCTTTTGCGGTACGATTTAGTATTTCATCTTCTCGATATCCATATTGATTTAAGTACGCTTGATTAACACGTATTACGCGATGTTTCTCAATGATAAACTCAAGAACTTCTTTCTGATCAATTTGATCATTCCATACAACAGGTTCATCCAATAACACAATCAATGATCCATTAATCCCTTGTTTAAAGAAAGCCTCAAAGATGGTTTGGTGTCGTTGTAACTCATTTTTCACGACTATCGTTTCTGTAATATCTTTCGAGATACACAGGATACCCTCAATTTGATTATTATCGATTAATGGAGTCCATTTAACTTCAAAAAATAATGGATGATCAACTTGTGGAACGATACGTGTATCGATTTGCGTAAAACTTTCGCCTGTTAACACACGATCTAATTTCTTCTTAAACTCCAACATGCTTTTCTTATCCTTATAACAATCCAATATCGATTTTACTTTTGTAATATCTGTATTCCATATTAACTGGACATGTTTAGCATGCATTTCGTTGTATCTTAAATAGTGGTACGACTTATCTAACATAAAAAAACTAATTTCTTGATTATTTTGTAAAATTGCGTCAATGATAATATCTGTGTAATTCATAGTTATCCCACCATTTTTTCAATTAGTTTTATTAAATCCTTGTATTTGATAACTTCTTCACAATAATTTATGCCATTTTCAATGATACCTCTATTCAGAGATTATTCCAACTTGTATTTTATGAATTAGAATTCATATTATTGACTTTTCTTTTTTGGCTTTGGTAATTGTAATAATGGTTCTATGATTTGAATGATATCCTCGCAAAATTCACGATTATCGATATCAAGAATATAGTGTACACGCGCACCTGTGTATGGATATCCTTTTGACGCATCCAGCATTTGTTCTTTTATCTCATCAAACATCTTTACGTATACCGTATTATCACAAACTAAAAAGAGTGGTTTATCATTGAGATAAATCATGTATTCCCCGAACATTTTACGATATCGGATATTCCCTGTAGATCTTATCTGTTCACATACAAATTCGATATAATCTGGATTGCTTGGCATAGTTTATCCTTTTTATGTGTTTATTATAGTAAAAAAACATATCCCTGCATAGAATATGTTTTAATTCGAACTATTTATCCTTTTAATCCTTTTTCTTGTCGGCGCATATTTTCGATTACGACATCAAATACATCGCCTAAGCTTGATGCATATTCCACAACTTTCCAAGGTGTATTCGTATGAAAATGGATCTTTATCAGTTCGTCATCTCCTACGACAAGTAAACAATCGCCTTCAATATTGTCTGTAATGTATTGAATAATTGAATCCTCAGACAAATCTTTTCCTTCGATCAATAATTGTGTATCATATATGAATTCTGTCATTATTTTACGTCCTTATTTTGAAATAATATACTGTTCGATAATTTATTCGCGTCGTATCCTAGAATTTGAACAAGTTTTAATCCTAGATGTATTGCGGTACCCATTGCGCGTGATGTGATGAGTTTACCATCCACAACGACAAGATCTTCTAGATATATCGCATTATCAAATACCCCATTTTCATTGGATGTAGGATAGGATGTTAATTGTTTTCCATCAAGAATACCTGCTTTCGCCAGTACTGTTGGGGCTGCGCATATTGCGCTGATCCATTTATCTTTATTTGCATAATATCTTACTAATTCTAATACTCTTTCATCATTAGATAAGTTAGTTGAGCCTGGTTGACCACCCGGTAAGAAAATACCATCATAGTCTTCCATTTCGATAAAAAGTTTATCTGCGACAACCGTAATACCGTGACTTCCTTTTACATTGATTTCGTTAATTGATACTAAGTCTACAATAATTCCTGCACGTCTTAAACAATCCACAACAGTGATTGCCTCAGTTTCTTCAAATCCATTCGCTAATAAACAAGCAAATTTCATAGTTCTTACCTCTACTTAAATCTATCACTTATCGCATCATTAAGTTGATTTAATGCTTGAAGGATTGTTTCACGTTGCGTCGCACAGTTCATACGTACAAAACCTTCCCCACTCTTACCGAAGATCGATCCATCGTTAAACCAAAGTTTAGCTTTATTGCTTAAGAAATCAATTAGTTCAGATTGTGTAAGATTTAATCCACTAAAGTCTATCCATAAGAGATATGTACCTTCAATATCCATTACTTTAATCTGACTTAAATGTGTCCCGATATATTCTTTTATCATCAAGATATTCTGATGGATATATTCAACCACATCATCCATAAATTGATCCCCATCACGATAGGCAATTTCACACGCTAACATACCAAATGTATTATGTCCATGAAATCCAAGTTTTTCGTATTCATGTTTAACTTTGTCCATATAGTCTTTATTAGACGTGATTAATTGTGATACTTTAAATGCGGCTAAGTTGAAGCTCTTGCTTGGCGCAACAAGCGTAATAACGAAGTCTTGATAATCTGGATTTAGATTTACCAGTACATGATGTTCATTTCCTGGGAAAATAAAATCCATATGGATTTCATCCGACACAATTACGACATTATGTTTTTTACATAGTTCAGCCATTCGATTAAGTTCTTCAACCAACCAAACTCGTCCTACTGGATTGTGCGGTGAACAAAGCACAAACATTTTTACTTTGTTTTCTATTAGTTTATTCTCAAAATCAATAAAATCGATGGAATAATGTGTACCATTCTTAACGAGTTCATTGATAACTGGAATACGTTTATTGTACTTAATTGAATTTTTGAATGGATGATAAACAGGCTCTTGAATTAAGATTGAATCACCAACATCCGTAAGTGCGAGTATACATGCATTTAATCCACTCACAACGCCTGGTGTCGTAAGGATCCACTCTTTCTTTACATCCCATTGATGTCTACGTTTCATCCAGCCTATTACTGCGTCATAATAACTATCTGGATCTAACGCATATCCATAAACACCATATTCTGCTTTATTAACTAACTCTTTCGTAATCGCAGGAAGTGTCATAAAGTCCATATCCGCTACCCATAATGGAATTGCGTCTTTGTTTATATTAAACTTTTCATGCCCATCCCATTTAACTGAATTCGTATTTTTGCGGTTAATCTTAGTATCAAAGTTCATAACTTACCTCAATTTATATTGTATTTTATCATACGCCTATTTCTAATATGTTTAAACCATTTTATACAAAAAAACTCACATTGAGTTTCTTATTCTATTGGCAAATTATGCATTCTTAAGAATGACAATTTATCCCAATATCCTCTTTGGAAAATAATCTTATCATTCACGATATGAAAAATTCCACATCCTCTTAAACCGAGTGGATCTTTCCACTCTAAAATAGCCCATTCTCCATCTTCAAAGATATTATTAGGTATACACACCATTTCGGCTTCCCTAAACTCTTTTTCAAACATCTGTTTAATTGCTTTTTTCCCAATAACAGGTATGTTCGCGACTTGATGATTTATCGCTTCATTATCATAAAGTTGTGAGAGCGCCTCACTGTCTGCTTTGTTAAAGGCATCAATCCATTGCATTAATATTTCTTTAGGTTTCATATATTTATTATAATGAAAAATAAAGAAAAAACATCTTTCGATGTTCAATATTTTATGTAAACAGATGGGATTTAAACTCACCGATGTGTATCTGTCAGTTTCGCAAACAAGGGTAAATATAATAACCAATTTTTATCCAGAAGCTCGTAATTGTTAATCTATCGAATAAAAGTTAAATAATTCTGAGCTCTTGTGACTACGATATCGTTAAGTTCAAGTTTAAACCGTGTAATCAAGTTAGATTTAATTGAGTCTTCATCTAATAAACTTGTGCCTTTGAACCCTGAATATCCATACGTCGAAAATGTACCAATTTCACGTATTGATCGTTTTAAATCTGTTTTATCGATATTGTCTAATGAGTTATTCTTAAAAATGATAAAGTACTCATATCCTTCTGGTTTTGAAGTAAATTCTTTCCAAAAGTCTCTAAGTGCTTCATAGATCCAAATTACACTTTTCTTGATCATCACTTTTCCCCCGAATTTTGTGATTATATAAACTTACTATTAAATTAAATATAAGATTAATTAATTTATGTGTCAAATTAAACAAAAAAACATCTTTCGATGTTCAATGTTTTATGGTGCACCAGATGGGATTTGAACCCACACGGTTGCCCACACGCCCCTCAAGCGTGCGCGTCTGCCAGTTTCGCCACTGGTGCATGCATAATGATTAAATAACACTGGTGCGACCGACAGGAGTTGAACCTGCGACCTAGTGCTTAGGAGGCGCTCGCTCTATCCACTGAGCTACGGCCGCAATGGCTAAATTGTCGAGATAGATTGTGCGAACCTACACACAAAATGTTAATTAACAGCACAAGTAATAAGAAGGCTTGTTGCTTAAACATTATACACGAAGAAAATTAACTTGTGTAGGGGTATTTGATATGAAGGAATGCTTGTGATAAAATGGGCAAAGGAAAGGAGAACTAAAGCGTATTTAGATTGATAATTATAGCGCCCGGCTTAGTAAAGTGACGAGGAAAGAGGAGTATCGAAAGATTCGGCGGATGCCTCTTCGGCAACAGTTGTCGTAAAGTGAAGAATAAATAAACAGATACTTCACTAAACTGTATTGAAAGGATAATTAAATATGTGTGGGATTGTAGGTGTTGTTGGGAATAAGCCAGCACCTGAGTTTTTAATTGCGGGATTAAGACAACTTGAATATCGCGGTTATGACTCTGTGGGGATATCTGTATTTAGACAAGGTCAGATACAGACATTAAAAACAAAGGGGAGAATAGATAACATACAGGTTAAATTAGATGAAAATCCACTATTAGGTTCGACAACAGGTATAGGACATACACGTTGGGCGACACATGGTGAACCATCTGATATTAATTCGCATCCACATGGCAGTGCGAGAATATCACTCGTCCATAATGGAATAATAGAAAATTATTTAGCGATTAAAGAACGTATGATTCGTAAAGGTTATACGTTTGAATCACAAACAGATACTGAAGCACTCGCAAAATTATTGGATTATTACTATGTCCAAAAGAACGATCCGATCGAGGCAATTAAAAAAGTATTAGAGAAGATTAAAGGATCTTATGCATTAGGAATGTTATTTGCGGGACACGAAGATAAGATCTATGCGATTCGTAAAGATAGTCCATTAATCATAGGAGTTGGAAAAGAAGAAAACTTTATTGCGTCCGATATCACTGCGATATTGGATTACACACGTAATTATTATCTACTTGAAGAAGATGAAATAGCGATTGTGTCTAAAGAAGAAATCGTTATTATCGATAAAGATGGGGAAGTAATCCATAAGGAACTACAAACTGCATCATGGGATAGACAAAGTGCTGAAAAAGCAGGATATCCTCATTTCATGTTAAAAGAAATCCATGAACAACCAACAGTCTTACTTAATGCGATTAATCCTAGAATTAAGAATGAATCAATTGATTTTAGTGAAGCTGGATTAACAAACGCAGTCTTAAAATCAATAACTAAGTTTCATCTTATCGCCTGTGGTACCGCGATGCATGCGGCGATTGTAGGTAAACAACTCATTGAGAAACATGCACGTGTAAGTTGTGATGTAGAAGTAGCATCTGAATTTAGATATCGTAATCCAATTCTAAATGAAAAGGATATGGTAGTAATCATTTCACAGTCAGGTGAAACCGCAGATTCTCTAGCTGCTCTACGTTTAGCAAAATCACGTGGCATTAAAGTTATTGCGATAGTGAATGTGGTTGGATCATCCATTGCGCGTGAAGCAGATTATGTATTATACACATGGGCAGGACTTGAAATCGCTGTAGCAAGTACAAAAGCGTATTTCGTACAAGTTGCGCTATTCACATTACTTGCCTATAAACTAGGTGAATTACACCATACCTTAGAATCAAGTGATATCAAATCACTTATTCATGCACTCTATGGCTTACCTGCAATTACACAAGAATTACTTGATAAACAAGAAGTGATTAAACAAGTCGCATCGGAATTTGTTAATAGTCGTAATGTCTTCTTCTTAGGTAGAGGATTAGATTATGCGATGGCACTTGAAGCATCGCTTAAGTTAAAAGAAATCTCATATATCCATTCTGAAGCTTACCCTGCTGGTGAACTAAAACATGGGACAATCTCTTTGATTGTGGAAGATTTCCCTGTTATCGCATTAGTAACTCAGTTAAATTTAGTTGAAAAAATGGTATCGAATATTAAAGAAGTTAAAGCTCGTGGCGCTAAAGTAATTCTTATTGGGCGTCCTGGATTAGAACATACGAATGATTATAGTGATCGTGAGTTCATTCTTCCAGATGTACATGAAGATTTAATGCCTCTTGTTAGTATTATCCCTCTACAACTCTTTGCGTACTATAGTAGTGTACTTAGAGGATTAGATGTGGATAAACCGAGAAATCTCGCAAAATCAGTAACTGTTGAGTAAAAAAAAGAAATCGTCGCATAGACGATTTTCTTTTATTCTTCTTCTTTTTTAAATTTACGCAATTCACGATACGCGAATAATGCGATAACACTCAGTGTGAAACTCATAAATGCGATGATAAACTTCAACGATGATAACTCATGTGTTACGACATAACCCTCTTCTACGATGGTTAACTTAGTCGCATGAATATCAATCTCTCCACCATGTTCATCACAATTACGTGTAAAGATACCTTCGATTAATACAACATCACCTTTGTGATTATAATCACCGAAAACATCAAGATCTTTAACCATTTCAATTGGTAAATAAACTCCGATCGCATTGGTCCCATCATTCACATTAATCCATGCGTTTTCACCACGTTCGAGTACTTCTAATATGACTTCCGCTTCAATGGTAATCGCTTGATTATCATATGCATGACTTTGACTAATTAAATCATTAATTGAAACGGTTGAAGTTTGAAGTGTCAAAATTAAACTTAGTATTGTCGAAACCATTTGCGCACTCCTTTAACAAACATTCCAATAAGAACAAATATTGAAATAAATTCTAATCGGCCTAGATACATAGCGATAATATAAAATACCTTTAAGTAAGCAGGCATTCCAGCTTGAATAATCCCAACACTTAATCCAACGTTTCCAGATACTGACGCAACTTCAAAGGCTGATTCCATTAATCCATATCCACTTAACGTAGTTAGAATAACACCGATTGTGAATAGGACTACATACAATATTGCGATACTTGCGGCAGATCTAAATGATGTATCATCAAGTATTTGATCCTTGATATGGTGATATTTTACGACTCGCATCGTTTTTTCACCTTTCATTAATTTGATAATGTCAGAGTAAATACCCTTAAAAATAATACCAATTCTTAATCCTTTAATACCACCTGCTGTTGAACAAGCACTACCACCAATTAACATTGCCACAACCATAACCGTAATCCCTAAGCCACCCCAATCTGAAATGAATTGTTGGGCATATACTGTCCCAAATCCTGTTGTCGTATGTGCTGATAATAGGTTGTACACAACACGTCTGAATAAACTTATTGCGTTTGTATACATTCCAGTATTATTTAAATAAATAACCGCAAGGATACTTAATACAAACGATGACACAAAGAAACTTACAACTTCGATATTCTTTCTGAATTCACTGTATTTACCTTGAATTAAGGCAAAGTGTAATCCAAAGTTAAATGAACCGATAATAAAGAAAACTAAACCAATACTTTCATATAAGAAATCATGATAGAAAAGTATATTTTGGTAATTCGGTGCAAATCCACCTGTACTCCATGCGGCTTCAAATATATATAAACCATGGAAGAATGAGTTTAATGGATTTAAGCCTAAGCGCATCCCTTGAAGCCAAAGTAGGATTGTCCCAATCAACAAGTATACTAAACTAATTTTCCATATCCATTGAGCAGTCCCCTTAACATTAGGGACCAATGCGATATCTTTACCTTCACCAACATAGAATTTATACGCACTTCCAATTTCTTTCACAAAGAAACTGATAGCGAGAACGATCATCCCTTGACCACCTACAAAGGTTAACAAATGTCTCCAGAAGTTAAGTGCTTGTGAGATATGATCTAAGTCTTGGAGTAAGAAAACACCTGTTGTGGTAAATCCACTCATGACATCAAATATAGCGTCAAGATAGGATAATGAATGACCACTTAAAACATACGGTATCGCACTTATTAGAGATAGTAGAATCCATGTAAGAGATGCGACAACTAATCCATGTCGCCAAGACAAACCTTCTAATCCCTGTTTCATTTTAATTCCATAAAGAATCATACTCACAGAGAGAATAATAGAAATACTCATTGAAATGGTAAAGTCTAAAAGTGAATTCCAATCATTGTATCCTAATGACACAATAATCGGTAATACAAAAAGACTTGTAAAGATTAACATTGTATTACCGGTATAATAGAATACACTTTTTAAACTAGACGTATTTACTCTCATAAACTAATTAACCAAGTCACCAGGTAATATAAAGCCATTACAACTGTAACCATTCCAATTTCTACAATATATCCATTTAATTTTTTCATAAGTATTTTTTCAATCCTGAGATTGTCTCTTTATCACACACAAATACAACTTTATCTTCTTCATGGAGTAAGGTATCCCCTTTAGGATAGATAACTTCATCATTACGAAGAATCGATACGACAACTAAATTCCTAGGTAACACAATGTCCTTAATCTCTTGATTCAACCATTTATGTTTCTTCGATATATTGATTTCCGCAAGTAACATCGTCCCCATTTCAAATGTTTGAATAATCTTAATTCCATCACTAACCATTTCCGCATTAATTAAGTTCGCAATAACTTCGGTACTACAAACTGTTTTATCAACACCTAATTGTCTAAACATCTTAATGTTCTTCGGATTATTTATACGTGCAATTGTCTTTGTATTATTAAAACTTAACTTAACAATTTGACACACAACTAGATTTTCTTCATCACTACCAGTTACTGCCGCAACTAGTTCACACTCATTGATATTCGCTTCTTGTAAGATTGATAAATCTGATCCATCTCCCCATAGAACATCGATATTAAGTTCTTTAGAAATTTGTGATGCACGATCTCTATCTTTCTCAATAAGGGTTACACGCATATTACGTTCTAATAGTGTTTTAACAAGAAAGTAACCCACTTTCCCTCCACCAATAATAATGGCTCTCATTTAACCCTCCTGCACTAACAATTCTGTTAGTTTCATACGATCTCTAACATGATGACTACATACAACTAAATCACCATATTCAATCGTACATTCTGAATCACAGATGGATGAAACACCATTGTGTACTAAAACACTAATGACTGTATTGGCTTGTTCGAATATTTCTCTGACTTTAATCGGTAGAACACGTTTAACTTCAATACGTGTTATTTCAATCCCTGAACTTACTTGTACAAGTTGTTCAACAGGTGCGATATCTAATTTTGATAGAAGTGAATTTACACCCATTTTAATTGGACTAAATGATTCTATACTTAATAGTTCATATAGATATCTTCGATTAGGATCAATAACTTGGGCAATAACGCGTTTCACATTAAAAACTTTTGACGCAACTAAACTAACCGTAATATTTAAATTATCATCATCTGTTAGAGCTAAAACGACATCCGCTTTTTCGATCCCTGCTTGAATTAAATTATCTTGATCAAACTCTATTCCATGAAGAATCATGCCATTAAATCCACTGGATAGTGCCTCTAATTTGGATTCATTACGTTCGATTACGACAACATCTTGGTTTAAGTTCGCAAGTTCTTTTGCGATACGTGCACCGATAAGTTCACAGCCTACAATAATT
>DASSDQ010000135.1:0-11384 GCA_035697025.1 Erysipelotrichaceae bacterium
AGCGAATGGAAAATAACTACGTGCTAAATCTGTAAGGGTTTGGCTTTGGTTCCATCCCATTTCAAATGCTAAGATATTTTTTTCATTTAATACATAATGTGCATTGGATAATACACTTCGATAAAACTTTAATCCATCTTCGCCACCAAATAAGGCAAGATGTGGTTCGTACGCTTTTACACTGTTTTGAATTTCTTCGCCACTTGGAATGTACGGAGGGTTACATACAATTACATCTGCTTTAATTGAATGATCTATGAACGGTTGTAACATATCCCCTTGATAGAATTCTACTTTTACTTTAATGTTATCCGCATTCCGTTGTGCTTGTTTAAGCGCATCTTCACTGATATCACTTGCATACATATGGATTTGTGGGCATTCTGCTTTTAGAGCACATGCGATTGCGCCACTTCCTGTTCCTACATCTAACACAGTTATTGCTTGATCATCGAAATGTTCATCAATTTCTTGTATAACATTAAGGACCAACTCTTCTGTTTCATAACGTGGAATGAGTACATCTGAATTAACTTCAATCGGGTAACCATAGAAGTATTGAACACCCATCGCATACGCTAATGGCATATCTTCACAGAGTTTATCCATAATTGAATTGAACTTAATCAGTGTCGTCTCATCTATTTCTTCATTCATTTCAAGATAAAGGTTTCTACCTTGTTCAAGCAGAAGTTCATTCATGACATATTTAGCGTAATTTTCAGGAATATCGTGTTTAATTAAACGCTCTTCCGCAGCTTTAATAATTTTTATAATCACGATTGATTGCCTGCTAATTTTTGGCGTTGTTCCTCAATAAGTAGAGCTTCCACCACATCCCCAAGTTTACCTTCCACAATTCGATCGAGTTGTTGGAGGGTTAAACCGATACGATGATCTGTAACACGGTTTTGAGGATAGTTATAGGTACGAATCTTTTCAGAACGATCCCCAGTCCCAATCTTATCGCGGCGTAATGCGCCTTTTTCCGCTTCTGCACGTTCTTGCATTTCTTCAAACACACGTGCCCGAATTAAGCGCATTGCGGTTGCTTTATTATCATGTTGAGAACGTCCATCTTGACAGTTAACTGAGATACCAGTAGGTGTATGTGTTATACGTACAGCAGAATCGGTTTTATTAACGTGTTGACCACCCGCTCCACTAGAACGATGTGTTTCAATGACTAAATCTGCTGGATTGATATCAATTTCTTCTTCTTCAATATCAGGCATTACTAAAACAGTTGCGGTAGAGGTATGTATACGTCCTTGCGTTTCTGTTTTTGGGACACGTTGTACACGATGTGAACCAGATTCGAACTTAAGATGTTTAAATGGTTCATTTCCTTTTACGAAGAATGAAATTAAGGTATAACCACCTGCTTCAGCTTCAGTCGCTTCCATGATTTCAATCTTCCAGTTCATAAGTTCTGCATAACGACTATACATACGATATAAATCACCAGCAAATATATTACCTTCATCTCCACCTGCTGCACCACGTATTTCGATAATCGCATTGTGGTCATCATTTGGATCTTTCGGGATAAGTAATAACTCTAATTTTTCTAATAACGCTTCTTTTTGTGGATTCAATTCTTCTAATTCAGCTTGAGCCATTTCAACCATTTCCGCATCTTTTTCGCTTAACATACTTTGCGCTTCTTTGATGTGTTGAATGGTAGCTTTTAATTCTGTATATGCCTCAATAACCTGTCTTAAAGAAGCTTGTTCTTTCGCAAGCTTTGCGTACTCTCTTGAATTACCCAATACTTCAGGCTTTATTAAAATCTCTTCTAATTCATTGTATCGCTCATTCATACTTTCTAAGCGATTAATCATTACATCGTAACTTTCCATACTTTTCCTCACTCACAATAAAGTAACCAGTGCGGTTACTATTTTTATTAATCTGTTATTTCTGGTTTCCCAATAACTTCATGACAATGACGACAACGAGCTTCATACGCTTCCGCAGCCCCAACCATGATAATTGGATCTGTGAACTTAGCTGGTTTTCCATTGACTAAACGTTGCGTACGGGTTGCAGGGGCGCCACATTTCATACAAACCGCTGTAAGTTTTGTGACAAATTCCGCATCCGTAATCAAGCGTGGCATTACCCCAAAAGGCTCTGCTCTAAAATCGGTATCAAGACCTGCACACATTACGCGTTTTCCCTTTTTAGCTAGGTAATCGCAAACAAGTAGCACATCTTCATCAAAAAACTGTATTTCATCAATTGCGATAACATCCGTATCATCCTTTACAAAATCAAGAATGGAACGTGCATCTGGTACAACGATACTTTCTACTGAACTCCCCGCATGTGATACAACTTTTGTATTACTGTAACGATTATCGATGGCTGGTTTGAAGACCAACACATTCTTTTTCGCAAATTCCAAAGTCTTAATTCGACGGATTAACTCTTCTGTTTTCCCCGCAAACATACAACCTGAAATAACCTCGATATAACCTGGACGATACATTTGATACATCATATTATTAACCCCTCATGTTCAAATTTATTGTAGCATACTAACAAAATAAAAGAGAACGATTGTCCTCTTATTTATTACCGTATTTACGATTAAACTTTTCAATTCGTCCCTGTGCTTGCGCGAAGCGTTGACGTCCTGTATAGAAAGGATGACAATTTGAGCAAGTATCAACTTTAATTTCTTTTAAGATTGAACCTGATTCAAATTCATTTCCACAAGATGTGCAGTGTACAGTGACTTTGTTGTAAGTTGGATGAATTCCGCTTTTCATAACATTTTCTCCTTCCGCCTTGAATTTCTGATCAATTCAAAGTAAGTGCGTGTTTAATATATCATAGTTCAAATTAACATGCAAGAATGATTTTAATTCACTTATAATACTTATTCTTTAACACGATACCAATAGATTAAATTAACAATTGACCATATGATTAATGGATAAAACCTTCTTACAAATTGATCAAAAAAATCTTCAATCACAAACCCAGTACTTAACCATAAAATAGATAAATATACTAAAATTAAACCATTTAATCCAATAAAGAAATCTTTACGTTTCATATTTGTCCCCAATAATATTATAACAAAAAGAGGTATTCATTTGGGAACACCTCTCACCTATCGAAAATATTTGTCTGTTTGAACCCGAATGTTTAAATAACTATTTTCGACTAGGTATCCCCACAAACATTAATGTATCACTTTTTTAAACAAAATAAATCAATTTGATTTAACTTGTCGTTATTTGTGTTTATTTGGTAATAATTTTGGCTTATTCAACCACTTCACGCCATATTTTAGCGCCAAGTGCACTTAACTTACCATCTAAATTCTCATAACCGCGATCGATATGATATACATCATGAATCTCAGTTACACCTTCCGCAATTAATCCTGCCACAACCAAACTTGCACCACATCTTAAATCAGTCGCGGTTACCTTATCTCCATAAAGTCTTGAAGGACCATGAATGATTGCGGAACCCGTCATAATATTGATATTAGCACCCATACGTTGTAGTTCAACACAATGTTTGAATCGTTCTACATATATGGTTTCTTTTACAGTGGATTCACCGTTTGCACGTGTTAGTAATGGAGTAAGCGGTTGTTGAAGATCCGTAGGGAAACCAGGATAAGGAAGAGTTTGAATATCCACATCCTTTAAATGATCCGTTCCACGAACGGTAACTTTATCAATTTCAATGTGCATTGGAACACCCATTTCTTCAAGCTTAGATAATAATGCCTCTAAGTGATGAGGAATAACGTTTTCAATCACAACTTCATCCGCTGCGGCTGCCGCAATCACAATCATTGTTCCTGCTTCAATACGATCAGGAATAATTTCATGTGTACACCCAACTAAATCTGTTACACCATCAATGGTAATAATATTCGTTCCAGCTCCACGTATTTGTGCACCCATTTTATTTAACATCGTTGCGACATCAATAATCTCTGGTTCTTTCGCCGCATTCTCAATTGAAGTACGACCTTTCGCAAATACAGCTGCCATCATAATATTAATGGTTGCGCCAACGGATGGGATATCTAGATAGATTTTAGCCCCAACTAATTCTTTCGCAAATATTTTATAACTACCTTGTGAGTACTCAATCTCTGCACCTAATGCTTCAAACCCTTTAAGATGTAAATCAATCGGTCTTGGCCCTAGGTAACAACCACCAGGCATCTTCATATTTACTTGTTTATAACGACCTAAAAGTGCACCCATAAAATAATAGGACGCACGTAACTTTTGGACTGTAGGATGATCTAATGAAATATTAATCATTTCACTTGGATCAATTTCTAAATGTTCATCGCCATGCTGAATGACTTTTACATTTAGTGAATTTAATAACTGACTTAAATGACCTACATCTGAGATGTTAGGCACACCGTATATATTTACACTACCCTTTGTGGCTAAGATACTTGCTGGAATAAGCGCAACCGTCGCATTCTTCGATCCGCTGATTCTTACACTTCCTCTTAGTTTATGTCCACCTTCAATTTTTAGTACTTCTTCCATATTTGAAATCTCCATAGTTATTTTAGCACAGTCTAAGTGTGAATTATAGTAACACAAAAACAGGCTAATGCCTGTTTTATTTTTGTGAGTAATCAAATGCGGCTTTCACAAAGCCTGCGAATAGTGGATGAGCACGATTAGGACGTGATTTAAACTCAGGATGGAATTGACATCCTACAAACCAAGGATGATCTTTAAGTTCAGTAATTTCCACCAAGTAATCATCTGGACTTAATCCGCTAAAGACTGCACCATGTGCCTCTAAAGCTTCACGATATACATTATTAACTTCATAGCGATGACGATGTCTTTCTAAGATACTCTCTTCTTTATAGACTGATTTCGTCTTCGTATCATCTTTTATCTTACATGGCCAATTCCCTAAACGTAAGGTACCACCCATATTAACAACACCATTTTGATCCGGCATTAAGTGAATAACTGGATGTTTCGTTGATTCATCCCATTCAACTGAATTTGCGCCTTCTAGTCCACATACATTACGCGCAAACTCGATGACCGCAATTTGCATACCTAAACAAATACCGAAGTAAGGAATCTTATTAACACGTGCATATTGAGCGGCCATAATCTTACCTTCAATTCCACGTCCACCAAATCCACCTGGAACGAGTATTCCATCTAATCCAGCTAATTCAGTCTCAAGATTTTCTTTTGTAAGGAACTCTGAATTGACCCAACGAACATCAATCTTTGTGCCAATTGGATATCCAGCATGTTTAAGTGATTCACTAACGGATAAATACGCATCATGAAGTTGGACATATTTACCAACAATCGCAATCTTAACTGTATGTTTAAGATTATTCGCATTATCGATCATCTTTTCCCATTCAGCCATATCAGCACGAGGCGCATGGATATTTAATTTATGGAGTACATAATCATCAAGCCCTTGTTTTTGGAAACTTAAAGGTACTTCATAAATATTATTCACATTAACAGATTCAATAATCGCATTTTCACGAACATCACAGAACATTGCGATTTTCTTACGAATTTCATCACTAATACGTTCTTCACATCGAGTTACAATAATATTAGGTTTTATCCCTAATGACATTAATTCTTTATAACTATGTTGAGTCGGTTTAGTCTTCAACTCTCCACTACCTGGAACTTTAGGAACCAAAACAGTATGGATAAACACAACACCATCACGATCATTCTCTGAGTGAACTTGACGTGCTGCCTCTAAAAATGGAAGTGATTCGATATCCCCAACCGTTCCACCTATTTCTGTAATAACCACATCTGCGCCAGATTCTTGTGCAGCTGCGTAAACTTTAGCCTTTATTTCGTCCGTAATATGAGGAATAACTTGAACTGTTGCGCCTAAATAATCGCCACGTCTTTCTTTTGTTAGTACGCTCATGTATAAACGGCCGGATGTAATATTCGCTGTTTGCGTTAATTCTTCATCGATGAAACGCTCATAATGACCTAAGTCTAAATCCGTTTCCGCTCCATCTTTGGTCACGAAGACCTCACCATGTTGATAGGGAGACATTGTGCCTGGATCGACGTTAATATACGGATCAAATTTTTGTAAGAATACTTTTAAACCTCTGTTTTTTAATAAACGACCTAAAGAAGTCGCTACGATACCTTTACCGATACCACTAACTACTCCACCTGTAACAAATATATATTTAGCCATGCACTCATCTCCTTTCTTTAATACAAATAAAAATGCCTCCATAAATCGGAGGCATCTGCCCTTTAATATATTATCAAAGAGTGACCCTAAATTCAATGTTTTTCGGCAGTATCACAATACTTCACATAAATGATTTCCATTTAGAACATATAAACATAGGTTAAGTATTTTTACAGATTTCAAATAAATTGAGTTTGATTAATCGGTATAAACGACCCAAATACTTGAGTTCTTAAAGTATATTTGAGAAATCAAACCATTTAAAATCAATTCTCTTAATAAAGTATATGTACGCAATTATACTCGCGATTCCCTGACCGACAAAAATAAATATGTACCTATTAATATCAATATTGGATGCCCCAAAATCCATAAAGACAACAATCAGCGCTATTATTGGATCAATGGCTAAAAGTAGTAAACGATAGATATAGATTTTTGCGAAACCTAATTTGTTGTTAGAATATTTAGTCTTAAACAGTAGAAATACAATCCAAAAGTTTAAAATCATGAATAATACGTGATAATAATTTGTAATATAAGAAAAGTACATAATGAAATCATAATTGAAAAGAGTTGAAAAGTTAGAATATACATCTTTTATTTGGTTAATTCCTAGAATTAAGGTATAAAATACTCCAAAGTTAAACAAGAAATTAAAATATTTTAATGGTTTCCCTTTCCCAAAGCTTATCTTCGTTTGTACTTCAAACTCTGAACCACATTTTGCGCAAAACCTATTTTCAATATCGCATTCTGATTCGCAATGCGAACATACCTTTTTAGTTATTACTTCTGTTTCCATGTTTCCCCCACAATGAACTAATTATACCTTTTATATTTCCGAGATAAACAAAAAGTCACTTTTAGCGACTTTAATGTTAATCAATTAAAATTGATAGATAAGCTTATTCTTCCTCTTCGTCGCGTTGACTAACTTCTTCATCCTCGACATTTAAGTATTCTTCAACTTCATCATCACTTAGGTATTCATCTTCACCTAAGATTGCGCTTGTGTCCACATGTGTTTCGTTATACGTACGACGTGAACGAAGATCCCACAAGTTATCCGCAAGAGGCGCAAAACGTACATCTAACATCATTGCGGAATAGAATTGAGCAATTTTGTTTTCTGCTTGTGTTTGGTTAAACCCTAAGGATTCGACGACTTTATTCCATAAATCCAAGAACGCAATTTCGTTCTTTTGTGCGCTTAATATCTCAAACGCTACATCTAACATTGATCGACTTGTCATTTAATCCTCCTACATCTTTTCAGGTGCACTTACGCCAATTAGGGATAAGGCATTTCTTAAGGTAATCTGGGTAGCTTTTACTAAAGCTAAACGTTGTTGGCGAAGTTCTTCTTCCGCATGTAATACAGTACACTCCCCATAAAATGTATGGAAACTTGCGGCTAACTTCTGGATAAATAGGCAAACAATATGCGGTTGACGAGCAAGTGCTGAATCTTGAATTAATTGTGGGAAGTCCGCAATTAGTTTTAATAAATCCATTTCTTTTTCATGAACGATTAAATCAAAATTTTCACAATCTGTCAATTCTGCTTGTCTTAATATAGAACACATACGAGCATGTGCATATTGGGCATAGTATACAGGATTATCATTGGTTTTGGAATTTGCCATATCCAAATCTAAATCCATGTGAGTATCGCCAGCTTTAGATACGAAGTAATATCTTACCGCATCCACCCCTGCCTCATCGATTAAATCTTTTAAGGCAACAGCTTTTCCTGTACGTTTACTTAACTTAAATTCTTGTCCATCTTTTATCATACGTGCCATTTGAATGATATCTACCATCAAATCTTCACGTTTGAATCCAAGCGAGATGAATGCGGCTTGTAGACGCGCAATATAACCATGGTGATCTGCACCTAATAGATTAACTAGCTTATCATAGCCACGTTCTTTTTTATTTAAGTGGTACGCAATATCAGGAAGGATATACGTATATGAACCATCGGATTTGATTAGAACTCTGTCCTTATCATCTCCATATTCTGTTGTACGTAACCATAATGCACCATCTAATTCATAGGTATGCCCATTCTTTATGAGTGTATCTAATGACTTTTGGACGAGATTTCTATCATATAGAGATTGTTCAGAACTCCAAACATCAAATTCAACTCTAAATAGTTTTAAATCGTCTCTTAGTTTTGCGGTTTCTTTTTCAAGTCCGACTTTTCTAAAGTACGCCAAGCTTTCACTCACTGGTACATCTTTATATTCATCTTTAATTTCAGCGTATAAATCATTCGCTATCTCGATTAAATCTTTACCATGATAACCATCTTCCGGTACACTAACTTCCAAACCACAGGCTTGTAAATAGCGTGCTTGAAGGGATTTAGCCATATTGTTAATTTGATTACCCGCATCATTGAGATAATACTCACGTGTCACATCAAATCCAGCTTTTTTCATGATACGAGTTAGTGCATCACCGATAGCGGCTCCACGTGCATGACCAGGATGTAAATCACCCGTTGGATTAGCCGATACATATTCAACGTTATATTTAATTGGATGATCAACTTTTGTTTCCCCATACAATTCATTCTCTGATAATACAGTTCGAATGACTTGCGTTAAGATATTTTTCTTAAGGAAAAGATTAATAAAACCAGCTCCCGCAATATCTGTCTTCTCAATCGTACTGTTATCCAATTGATCAATAATACTCTGTGCAATTAATCTTGGATTACTCTTTAATTGTTTCGTTAAACGCATTGCGATATTACTCGAATAATCGCCTTGTTCCTTAAACTTAGGCACTTCAATCACGATTTCTTCACTCGTAATTTCAATCTCAAAAGCCTTTAATACAGCTTGTTTAAGATTCTCTTTTAATGCATGTTCAATTTGATTCATGCCTCTGCCTCCTTAATCGTCAATTCTAACTTCTGTTCGGTTATTAAATCATCGTTTACGTACAAACGATAGTGAATATAGATTAAATCATTATTGTGAATCATATTCAAGGTCTCAACTTCTCCATTGAATACGCTTTGATCATCTTTAATCTCAAATTTCCCCCTTTTATTCAAGCTGAAGTCCATCACTGTGGTCCCCTCGTACTTCCGCTTTAAATATATAGTTTCATCACGAAATGTCATCGTCACTTGAGTTATTTTATCTTCCTCTAAGTACTCGATTTTACGTGGGTTTTCAGATATTTTCCCATACATTTCAATGTTGCTTATTTCATCATTATCTAAACAATCAATAAGACTTAATTTTAATTTCACGATTCTTTCGGGCATTGGTGTCCTACCTTACCTGAAAAGATTATATGTAAATCAGAAAATATGTCAAGCGATATCCATAAATAAAATAATAAACACCATTGAATTATATCGAATGGTGTTTATTAATAACTTATTTGAATATAAATGCTAATACGAGGAAGATTGCCGCAAATCCCAGTAGAAGTAGCTTGTAATTCTTTTTACCAAGTTTATCAATCATAAACTTAGTTTTAGGATTCCCTTCATAGAAGAATGGAATCTCTACGAAATACGCTACTAAATACAAGACAGCGAGTAAGAAAAATACGATTGACCAAGTGTTCATGCACTTTCTCCTTTACAATTTTTACATATATTTACGTTTAAAAACGTTATACATCCAATAGACTAATATTAGATTATAAACAAACCCGATTCCTAAGTAAGCATAGAAATTAAGATTCATTGTGATAACTCCTAAATCAATATACGGTTTAAGTAGGCTATACTGAACTGCTTTTGCCCCCCAGAAAGCTGGCGCAAACGCAAACAACCATTCTTTCCAATCTAAGAAGAAGAATGAAACAATTGGGAATATGATTAAGAAACCTGAACCTTTCATCGCAATAAATCCTTCTACTTTATTGCTTGATAATGCGTTGATTAGAAACGCATTAATTGGGACTTGTAAGCCAATCAATAATGATATTAGGATAAAGTCGAATAACTCTAAACCTAAACCACCCATAATCATAAAGATAAGTAAGTTAGCTAATACACTAAGAATGTAAATGAATATAACTTTAAACCAAACATAGAAACGTACATTCATTGGCGATATTTGTATCGATAAAAAGACATTATCATCACGATCATCAAGAATCGAGAATCCAGCCATTGATCCAAATATCATTCCAGAGATTATCGTAAGGGCAACAATCATTAAGTTAATTCCATTTTCGTCGAAATCTTGGGTATCTAATAAGTACTTACCTAAGAAACCAACCATAAGTGGATATACCAACAACATGGCCGTCATACGATCGCGTAATATATTCTTGAATTCAAATTTGATTAAGCGTAGAAACATACTTACACCCCCAAATCTTTCGTCGCATAGGCTTTAAAGTTTGGTAGAACTAAGAATTTATAAAGAATGAAACTTAATCCAATAATATAACCACTATCCATAAGGTACTGAATTCCATCAAATGTAGAATTAAATGACGCATTCAATAAACGCAGTGTAACTTCAGTTGGTGTCCAGAAGATAAAATCGATGGTGGACTGCGGTAGAATACCTAACAATACAAAGATACTTGGTAACACTAGCACAATCATAAGAACCATATAATTCATGAGGAGTGCAGTAAAATCTTTTGATATATAACTTAATAACACACCTACAAACACATAATAACTACTCACTAATACGATCCCTATAAATAACCAATGGAAGTTAAACAAGAAATCTTTGAAGAAATAGAGTGATACTCCAATAATCACAAAGATTAGAAGTATGTTCAGAATATTCGCAATAATCTTACCCAATAAATACTCTGTTTCAGTCATTGGTGAGATTAACATCGAGCTGATAGTATGTTCCTTCTTTTCATAGAACATTTCTGCACCGACTAAAAGGGAGGTCATAGCAGAGGATTCCATTAAGAAGACAAACGGAAGAAATTGTTTAAACTCTTCGATTTCTAAGAAATATCCTATGCCTACCCATACAAGTGCCACAACCAGTGAAGCAGTGAATAGATTGTATTTTGTGAGACGAGTGAATTCACCCGTTACCAAATGTTTAATCTTCTCCATGAAGTTTTACTCCAGTCACTTGGATAAATATTTCTTCGAGGGTTGTTTCTCCACTGTGTATGGTTTCAATGTTCTTAGTTTG
>DASSDQ010000136.1:0-13663 GCA_035697025.1 Erysipelotrichaceae bacterium
AATGATGTCCACAGTCAATTCAATCGTTTAGCATCAATTCAAACGTATTTATTAGAACATAAAAAAGCGAATGACTTACTGTTAGATGCGGGTGATTTCCATGATTTTAAAGATATCATGATTACTGGAACTAAAGGTAAAGCTGGTAAAGCACTACTAAAACATATGGGCTATGATGCGATTTGTGTTGGAAACAACGAAGGGTACAGTGGCATTGAATGTCTTAGTGAAATGTCATTCGATGATGTGCCGTTATTATCGGTTAACCTAACTTATCTCAATGAAGAAGAGTTACCATTCCTAAAGAAGTCATGTATCATTACGAAAGATAACCTTCGTTTCTTAATTATCGGGATTACACCTTATTACAATCTTGAAAACAATGATGGTTATAATGCGTTCTTTAAACTCGAAAATCTTAAATCAAACAATCCCATTCAATGTGTAAAAAACGAAAAATCAAAATACGAAAATCAATATGATTTTGTGATTCTACTAAGTCATCTTGGCATAACATATGATCAAAAAATAGCACGTGAAATTGATAAAATCGATATTATAATTGGAGGACATTCACATTCACTCATGGAAGAACCACTTGTGGTGAATAACTGTATAATTCATCAAGCTGGTGCCTATGCGCAACATTTAGGGGTATTAAATCTATCGATTGATGAAAATAAAATTACGCATTATGAAGGAAAATGTATTGAAATACATGAAACTGAAAATACTGATTTCTTGGCTCTAAGAGAAGAAAAAACACAAGAAGCACGAGTTAATATGAGTCAAACAATTCGTGTCTCACATGAGTTGGATTTTGACCCAATACGTGAAAATAGAACCATTAATTTCATATGTGATGCATTATATAACGAAGTAAAGTGTGACTTTGCGATGATGAATCACGGGATAATTTCTTACCCTTTAACGCAAGCTATTAGCGAATTAAGCCTATTAGAATCGTGTCCTTCACCATTGAATCCAACCTTGATTGAAATATATGGGCATCAAATTATGCAAGCTTTTCAAGATAGTTTTAATGAAGAACTATGCTTGTCAGAAGGTAGAGGGCCTGGATTTAGAGGCTTATTTGTTGGGGCACTCAGCGTAAGCTACAATGTGCGTGTTCATCAAAGTCCATTTTCTATCACAATAAATGATGAACCCATTGATGAAAATAAACGTTATCGTGTAATGACAAGTGATTACTTACAAAGAGGATCTGGATATAAGAGTTTAAAAGTCGATAATGGAGATTCGATTTTCTTTAATGGTTACATACGTGATGTGATAAGACGGAATATTAATAATAATGATTTGATTAATCAATCTAAAATAAAAAGAATTGTTAAAGTATTTGACAATAATTAATTGCACTGGTATTATTTTTTGCGTAGAGCAATGAAGAGAAGAGTAAATTGCGATTGATTTCTTAGAGAACCCTGAAGTGCTGAAAAGGGCAAATCAAAAACAATTGAACATGGTCTTGGAGCAAGCATATCGATGGGAAACTTTAGAAAATGCCGGATTCGCCCGTTAAAGCGATAGAGTATAACCTACATGATAGGCGTACTTGATGAGGTTTATAAAGTAATTTATAAACGAACAAAGGTGGTAACACGGGTAAGCCCTCGTCCTTAGGATGAGGGCTTTTATATTATCTAAACTTATATAGGAGGAACAATGACAAATGATAGAGATTAAAGGACTAAGTAAAACCTTTAAGACCGCTAACGGAACTCTATTAGCCTTGGATAATGTTAATTTAACATTACAAGCAGGCGAGTTAGTCGGAATTATTGGGATGTCTGGTGCAGGTAAAACAACATTATTAAGATGTTTAAGCTTACTTGAACAACCTGATTCAGGTGAGATTTCAATCGATCACTTAAATCTATTAGCCGCAAAAGATGATCGAATGCGTGAGTACAGACAAAAAATAGGTGTCGTCTTTCAAGGAAATCAATTATTAAAACAACGTAATGTATATGATAATATTGCCTTTCCATTGACCTTACGTAATGGTAAAAAAGAAGACTATGATGAAAAAATAAAGCGATTAATTGAATTAGTTGGTTTATCCGGTAAAGAATTTAGTTATCCATCACAGCTATCAGGGGGTCAGAAACAACGTGTTTCGATCGCACGAGCATTAGCGAGTGATCCTGATTTACTTTTATTAGATGAACCAACCAGTGCACTTGATTCAATCACAACACGTGCTTTTCTAGATTTATTAAAAGAAATTCATCAGAAAACAAATGCGACAATCGTAATAATCACACATGAGTTAAGTGTAGTAGAAAAAGTGTGTGAGAAGGTTGTCGTAATCGATGATGGAAAGTTTATTGAAGAAGGTTCTGTTTCAGATATTTTCAATCATCCAAAACATAAAACAACTCGATTACTATTAGGATTGGAGGATTAAATATGAGTAATGTACAACTATTTGAACTCTTAACTGAAGGGTTAGTCGATTCAATTTGGATCATATTAGGATCAAGTTTTGTGGCATATGTATTTGGATTCCCTTTAGGAGTACTAATCACATTGACGCGTAAAGATGGTCTATATCCAAAACCAGTTCTATCACTTGGATTAAACCGAGTGATCAATGTATTTAGAAGTATTCCATTCTATATTCTTGTAGTGGCACTTATGCCTCTATCTCGATTTGTAGTTGGGACAAGCTTAGGCATTAAAGCAACAATCTTCTCACTATCAGTCGGTGCAATTCCATTTGTCGCAAGACTTGTCGAAAGTGCATTGTTAGAAGTTGATCAAGATATGATTGAATCCGTTATTACGATGGGAGCGACTAAACTTCAAATCGTAACGAAAGTATTGTTTAGAGAAGCACTTCCTCAACTGGTACAAGGATTATCCATCACTATGATTATGTTGGTCGGATATTCCGCAATGGCTGGATTGATGGGTGGTGGAGGACTAGGGGATATTGCGATACGTTATGGGTATTATCGATATAACTATACCATCATGTATTACGCACTGATTATTCTAGTCGTATTAGTAGAATTCATCCAAACAACCATTGGATTTATTGTTAGAAAAATTGATAAAAGAAATTAAAGGAAAAGAAAATGAAAAAATTTATTAAATTAAGTGTATTACTCATCGCATTATTACTAACTGTAACGGCATGTACAACAGAAAAGAAAGATACTATCATTAAAGTTGGTGCATCCATTACGCCACATGCGGAAATCTTAGAAGTTATTAAACCATTAGTAGAGGCAAAAGGATACACATTAGAAATCGTTGAATTTACAGATTATGTTTTACCAAACACAAACCTAAATGAAGGAGAACTTGATGCGAACTACTTCCAACATGTTCCTTACTTAACAGACTTCAATGCGGAGAATGGGACAGACATCGTATCCGTATTAGCAGTACACTTTGAACCTCTAGGTTTATACCCAGGGAAAACAGCAACTGTCGAAGCTTTAGCGGATGGCGCTACAATCGCAGTTCCAAATGATGCGACAAATGAAGCACGTGCATTAAATCTATTACAAGCGTTAGGTTTGATTACAATCGATCCAAGCAAAACAGAAACTGCAACAATTCTTGATATTACATCAAATCCTAAGAATTTAGTTATTGTGGAATTAGAAGCAGCTCAACTTGCTCGTTCTCTACCGGATGTTGATTTAGCTGTAATTAATGGTAACTATGCTTTAGAAGCTGGTATTACATCAACTGTATTAACAACTGAAGATAAAGCATCTGTTGCGGCACAAAAGTACGCAAACATCCTAGCTGTTAAAGAAGGAAATGAAACATCTGAAAAAACATTAGTTTTAATCGAAGCTCTTAGTTCTGCAGAAGTTAAACAATTCATTCAAGACACCTATTATCCTGTTGTTATTTCTGTAATTGAATAATAATCTAACCTCCAATTAAATGGAGGTTTTTTTAACTTCAAGGTATAATTATCGTATGAAACAACATTCGGAATCAGAACTCCAAACAATCCAAAACATCTTAGATTATTATCGTGATGCGTTTGCGCCATTGGACCAACAAAGTTTAATCACATGCTTAAAAGAAATCCAAACAGAGTTTGGATATGTACCAATAGAAAGTTATCCTGATTTAATCAAAGTATTTAACACAAGCCCACAAATAATCAAGTCAATTATTCATCGAGTCCCTAGCTTAATTGAAGAAGGGGGACCACACTTATTATTAATGTGTTCAGGTGAACGTTGCCAAGACAAAGGCGCATTCAAGTTTATTAATGAAGTTGAACAATACTTAGGATGTTCAGTTGGAGGCGTTAGCAAAGATGGTTTGTTTGAACTTAGAACACAAAACTGTTTGAGACGATGTGCTCTAGGGAAAAACCTTAATATTGACACTACACCTTATACTGAAATGAACTTTGAAAAGTTAAAAGTAATTATCGATACTATGCGTATATCAAAAAAATAAAGTCAATTTGATAGAGGTCAAACTGACTTTTTTAACATTTCGATCGATTCTTCAAAGAATTCATTCATAGACTGTAGTGTAAATACATCCGTATGTCCATGGATGGCGAAGTCAAAATCATACGCTAATAATTCCTTCCATAAAGCATAGAACTTCTCTTTTGTATAATGAGGTGTACCGTGATGATAATCAGGCGAAATAATATCACCTAAGAACAATACTTTTTCTTCTGGAATAAAGATGACACAACTATCAGGTGAGTGATCATTCTCAACTTGTTTTATCATACAAGTCACATCCCCACAATTGATTGTAAGTTGATTAAAGAACGTAATATCTGCAGTCTTCACTTTTATTTTTGAACAATCTTGATATTCAATTCGCATATTTAAATCACAGAATTCGATATCTTCACCAGTTTGAATTCGACTTTTCATCGCTTCATCGTCCCATTTCCACTGACGCATTTCAATGAGTTTTTGTTGGGTTAAGTGAGTACAGATGATAGGAATATTTACTTCTGCACAACCAAAAACATGGTCCCAATGCCAATGGGTTAATACTATATAATCTGGATCATCTAATCCATAGGCATGACATTCATCGATGAAAGATTTGAAATGCGAAGGTGAATTACCTGCGTCAATCATTACATTAAAGTTCGAACCATTAATATACGCTAATCGAGGTCGGTCATTACTTGAATCAAAATCAGAGATGTAAATTCGTTCTGTAAGTTTTGTGAGCATATAAAAAGTATAACACTATTTAATTCATCATTTAATATTGAGCAACCCAAAATTAGTATGAAAAGCTTCGAGTAAACATTTAGGATAACAGGTGAATGTATAACATAATCAAAAAAAGTATGTTATTGTAAAAGTATAAATTTATGAAAATTAAAAATCTTACAATATCCGCAATCATCATCGCTTTTTTTATAATAGTTTTCGCAATTTATATCAATTTTGATTTAGTTGTGAATGTTCGTTTTTATGTGAATAAGAATTATGAAATTGTGGAAGACATAAAAGAGAATAAACTTAGACTAGATATACCACTTCAAAAGCTAACTGACATACATGAATATTCTAGAACTTCAGTTTCTATCGCAATCATCAAGAATGATACGATGGATATAATACAAGACATGCAAGTGGAATCACTTGAGTTAAAGAATAACCTAACAGTAATGAATTCTATAAGTTTGAATCGTCACCAAATAAGTATTCAAGAAATATCGCAAAAACTTTTACAATTACAAATTCACTTAGATAGAATGCAGTTTGTATTAAACCAAAACTTAAGTTTAGGTGAAATACTTGAAACGAGTCTAGTTAGTCGAAATGAAATCGAAAATCTTATATATGATATCGAAGATGATTATAAGGAATTAAACAAAATAATCCTCAATGATTTAAGTATATTACTTAACGGTATGTTTATACTTTTACTTTTCATTGTGAGTTTGTTATTCTTTGGATTAATTCGCTTTGTGTATTTCCAAATCCCATATATCGTTACTGGATTAACTATGCTTGGAGATAAACAATATGACAATCAAAATTTGCGTAAACCAAAACCATTCTTTATAGAAGAGAAGAATATTCATAATTATATAGATAATTTATTTGAAGAAAATCGCTTTATAGAAGATGTTAGAGAAGTATTACAAAATTCATATGTTGTGGAAGATGTCGTCGATCGATTATTTACACTTCTCAATAATCGTATAGGGATTGATCGAGTAGGTCTAGCGTTTATTGACTATACTCGTGAAATGATTGTGGCTGAATATGGGGTAGTGAATGATCAAAAACTAATGCTTGGGGCTGGATTTGAAGTGCCTTTTGTAAGAACATCTTTATATGATTTAATAGAATCCAAAAAACCAATTATAAATAATGATCTTGATGAACAATTTATCAAACGACCAAAAAGCTCATCATTATACTTATTAAGTAAAGAAGGGATTAAATCTAACTTAATCTTACCTTTAACAATGGGAAATGTTGTGTTCGGATTTCTTTTCTTAAGTTCTAAACAAAAGAATTTCTTTACGCTAAATCATATGCATTTAGCTGAAAAAATTGTGTATGAAATTAAGGGTCTATTAAATAGATCATATTTTACAAAAGTTGTATTCAGTAAAATTACAAATGGCTTCTCTGAATTAGTTGAGAAAAAGGATAATGAAACAGGTGAGCATATATTAAGAATGGTTAAATACTCCAGTTTAATCGCAAGAAAGCTTGTAGAGAAGAATAATCCAGACTATCCAATGACTGAAAGGATTGTACTCGAGATTGAACGTAACGCCGCAGTACATGATATTGGAAAAGTTGGAATTCCAGATTCTATACTTAAGAAACCTGGGAAGTTAACCGATGAAGAATGGGAGATTATGCGGACACATCCTACAATTGGTGGAGATATATTTAAGAGTATTCGTGAGGGCTTAAAAGTATTCGACCCTGAATTATATAAAGTATCTGAGGATATTACACGATATCATCATGAAAAATGGAATGGTAAAGGTTATCCATTAGGACTACAAGGAAAAGAAATTCCATTAGTAGCGCGGATAGTATCAGTTGCGGATGTATTTGATGCGATATCAAGTAAACGTATATATAAAGAAGCGTTTGATATACAAAAGTCGTTTGATTTATTGAAAACAATGCGTAATGAGACGTTAGATCCTTATTTAGTAGATTTATTTATTGAATACTCAGACGAAGTAATGAAGATTTACAAAAAATATCAATAAAAATGTTGATATTTTTTATTGACAATCATTAATAGGTAATATATTATCTTTATAGGTAATGTGTTACCTAAAAGGAGACATATGTCAAAACTAGATCAAATCCCTAATATTCAATATATTTTTGGTAGTCTCTTTGTCTTAGCGAATCGTGTCGATACATTATTAGAAAGAGCACTACAAAAGTATAATGTTAGTTCTAAACAATGGTTCTTATCAATCTGTGTCGCATCATTGTTTGAGCGCGATCCTTCCTTAAAGGAACTTGCGAAGGAAAGTGGTTCTTCGCATCAAAATGTTAAACAAGTTGCGTTGAAGTTACAGGACAAGGATTTATTATCACTTTATAAAGATCCAAAAGATGCTCGAACAACGCGTGTATCATTAACTCCGAATAGTGTTGAATTTTGGCAAAAAACAGATCAAGATTCACAAATATTCATGTCAAAGTTATTTGAGAATATTAGCGAAGAAGAATTAATGGCAGTTAGAAAAGTATTTAATCAATTGAGTAAAAATCTGGGGAAAATGGAGGAAACAGAATGAAGGTTTGGTTAAAAGTATTTATTGGGTTTATAGGTATTCTTGGGTTAATTGTGATTGTCGCAATAATTGTATTAATGAATGGAATGGAAAAAGGTAAGGCAGTTGAGATTAATCAAGTTAATCTAGAGCATGTAGAAGATGGTACATACACTGGATCTTATGATTTAACACGTTGGAGTAACTCTGTAGAAGTTACAGTCGTTAATCATCGAATTGAGAAAATAGAAGTAATTGAAGATGTCATGATTCAACTTGATGAACTAACGCAACGTTTATTCAATAACGTAATAATGAAACAATCATTGGATGTCGATATTGAAACAGGATCAACTGTTACAAGTCTCGCCTATCTTAAATCAATCGAGAATGCGTTGGAGGGAAACAAATGAAAACACTAATACTTTACGCTAGTACATATGGTTATACTGAAGAGATGGTTAAGAAGATGGTTACAGAATCTGATGGGAACATAGAAGCTGTAAATGTATCAATTAGTAGGAATGTTGAATTATCAAAATATGATGCGGTTATTTTGGGGAGTTCTATTTATGTTGGACAGATTCATAAAGAACTGAAGAGTTATATTCAACAAAATTTGGAACAATTCCTTACTAAGAAGTTGGGTTTATTCCTGTCTTGTGGTTTTGAAGCACAGTTTGAAACACATATAAAAAACAACTTTAGTGAAGCTCTCATTCAACATGCGACATCTATCGTATATCTTGGTGGTAAGATTCAAAAAGATCGTTTAAAGTTTGGTCATAAACTTATGGTGAACATGATTGAAAAGACTCCAGAAGGAATGAAACCTGTTCCAATGTATCCAAATCGTACTTTAGACATCGTAAATCAATTTAATAGAGCGTAATTGCTCTATTTTTTTGGATTATTATAATTTTGTGGAAAATTCTACATCATTATGTGAAAAATCACATTGACTTTAAACTCTTTTTTATTTATACTCTAAAAGTATTCACAATTAACCAGCAATATAATGTCCCTAATATGGTGGGGCAGTCTCTACCGGGTCACCTTAAACGAACCGACTACTGTGGTTGAAGCGATCAATCTAATTTATAGAGATTGAGTCGGTTTCTCCCGACTTTTTTTGTTGTTGTGTAATCAGAGTACAGAAAGAAAGAGGAGAGATGATGGAAAAGTTTTTTAAATTAAAACAGTATGGAACAAACGTACGTACTGAAATCATTGCTGGTTTTACGACATTCTTTACTATGGCATACATCCTTATTGTAAACCCTAGTATTTTGGCTAATACCGGTCTTGATAAGGGGGCTTTATTCTTAGCGACTGTATTTGCGTCCGCAATTGGTACACTTGTGATGGGGTTATTCGCAAATGTTCCTTATGCTTTAGCTCCAGGGATGGGTCTTAATGCATTCTTTACATTCGTTGTTGTATTTGGTTTAGGATTTACACCATTTGAAGCACTAGGTATGGTATTCATCTGTGGTATTATTAACATTCTAATTACGGTTACACGTATCCGTAAGCATATTGTTAAATCAATTCCTTTATCCCTTCAACACGCAATTGGTGGTGGTATTGGTTTATTCATCGCATTCATTGGTTTAAATGATGCGAAAATGTTACTTTTATCCCCATTCTCAGAATTCGGTACAGGTTATACTGAATTATTGGCATTCAAACAACCACACCAAGTTTTATTTCTAATCGGTTTAGTACTTGCGATTATTTTACTTGTTAAAAAAGTTAAAGGTGCTATGTTGATTTCTATTGTTGCGACTACACTTATTGGTATTCCTCTAGGAGTAGTTAATCTATCTGCTGCTAGCTTAGATTTTAGTTCTATCGGTGCTGCATTCACTGCTTTAGGTGAAGTATTTGGTAAAGGTGTTACTGTTGGTATTCCTTCATTATTCACTGATGCTTCACGTTTACCAGTTGTTCTTACTACAATCTTCGCATTCAGTTTATCCGATACATTTGATACAATCGGTACATTCATTGGTACAGGTCGTCGTTCTGGTATCTTCTCTGAAGAAGATGAAAAAGCTCTTGAAAATGGAAAAGGTTTCTCAAGTCGTATGGATAAAGCGTTATTTGCGGATTCAATCGCAACTTCCGTTGGTGCTTTCTTAGGTACATCTAATACTACTACTTACATTGAATCTGCAGCTGGTATCGAAGAAGGTGGACGTACTGGTTTAACAGCTGTTACTGTCGCTGTTCTATTCTTAGCTTCAATCTTTGTAGCACCATTTGTTGGATTAGTTCCAGCAGCGGCTACAGGTCCTATCCTTGTTATCGTTGGTATCTTAATGGCTAGCGCATTTGCGGATATTAATTGGAGTGATTTCGCTGAAGCTGTTCCTGCATTCTTCGCAGCAGCTTTCATGGCATTCACATACAATATTTCAACAGGTATCGGTTTTGCGTTTATTGCGTATGCAATGATCAAAGTTGTTACTGGCAAAACAAAGGAAATTCATCCAATCTTGGGTGTTGCGGCATTATTGTTCTTATTGAACTTTGTCTTAGCTGCACTTTAATTTTAACGAATTATAGACTAAAGGAACCTAAGGGTTCCTTTTTTTTGTTTAATCAAACTATGATAAAATACTAAGGAAGAGGAGTATATATGAACTTAACAATCCAATCAATTTTAGCGCATACGTCCGTTCGATCGTATACAAATGAGAAGGTAAGTGAGGAGATTGTTGAAACGCTTATTAAATGTGCACAAGCCGCATCATCATCCCATTTTGTACAAGCCTATTCAATTATCCAAATTACAGATCAATCTGTGCGTAATCAAATTGCGGAACTTTTAGATAATCCTAAACATATTATTGAAGCACCTGTGTATTTTGTGTTTGTGGCAGATTTATCGAGACATGAGCAGATCACAGAGTTACATGATATTAAAATGGGATCGCTCGAAAGTGAGGCATTATTGATAGCGACAGTAGATACAACGTTAGCTGCACAAACAATGATGATCGCTGCAGAATCATTAGGGTTGGGTGGTGTGTATACAGGGGTTATACGAAATTATCCAAATGAAATATCTGAACTACTTAAATTACCGAGTAAATCATTTGCGTTGTTTGGAATGAGTTTAGGCTATCCAAGTAAGATTAACGAAGTAAAACCACGTTTACCAATGAATGAAGTTGTTCATTTAAATGAATATAATACAGATAAATCAGTCAATAATTTATTGAAATATGATAAAGAAATGGAAGTGTATTATTCAAAACGATCATCAAATAATAAGGTAGATAATTGGACATATCAAATGGCTCATTACTTTAGTCATACTTTAAGACCTCAAATGAACGATTTTTTGAGCTCAAAAGGATTCAAACTAAAATAGTAAATTAGTTTATAATGAGGCTAGGAGGAATTTTATGAGACAACTAACTGAAGTGTATACGCTTTATAATGGTGTAAAGATTCCTAAAGTAGGATATGGAACATGGCAGATTCCAAATTCTGAAGCATATCAAACGACTTTAGACGCATTATCGATCGGTTATCGTCATGTCGATACCGCAAAAGCTTATCGTAATGAAAAAGCTGTTGGTAAGGCAATAAAAGATTCTGGATTAAATAGAGAAGATATCTTTGTGACAAGTAAGTTACCTGCAGAAATTAAGGGTTATGATGTTACATTAAAAGCATTTAATGAAACGATGAGTGTTTTAGGACTTGATTATCTTGATTTATATTTAATACATGCCCCATGGCCTTGGGATAAGATGGGCAAAGATTGTACGAAGGAAAATATTGAATCTTGGAAAGCAATGGAAGTTTTATATAAAGAAGGTAAGATTCGTTCAATAGGGGTATCAAATTTCTCGCCTAAAGATATTCAAGCAATACTTGATAATTGCGATATCGTCCCTATGGTTAATCAAATTAGATACTTTATTGGTTTAACTCAAAAAGAAACAGTAGAATTCTGTAATAAACATAATATTCTTGTCGAAGCGTATTCTCCACTCGCAACAGGTAAAGTATTTAATGACCAAAAGATTAAAGAAGTTGCGGATCAATTAGGAGTAAGTGTCGCACAACTATGTATACGTTATTGTATCGATAAAGGAACACTTCCTCTTCCTAAAACAACTCATAAAGGAAGAATGGAAGAGAATGCTGCATTAGAGTTTGAAATTCCAAAGGAAACACTCGATTTCTTAGATACTTTATAAAAAAAAGGACTTAATTGTCCTTTTAGTTTGGTCTTCCAGGTTTCTGACCTGGAGTTTGAGAACCACCTGCATTACTATTCGTAATGATATCGGTTAATGTTAAGTTTATTAATTCTGATCCACCTGATATTGATGAATTAAACACAATCGTTTCATTTGTATCAAGTGTACCACCGGTTACTATACTAACATCACTTTTCGTAAGTTCTTTCGATGCGTACACAATGGTTTGATAAGCCTTTGGTGATTTAAAACTAACAAGTGTTTTACCATCTTGAACAATACTTACCCATGTATCAGCTTGAATCGTATTAGTACCAAGTAAGAATGCATAAATTTGTGATTCTGATACATTCTGAGCCATTCCATTACTGCCGACCGCAAGTAAAGTTCCAGCATTTAAAGTATAAGATGAATTATAATCGATTGCACCATTTCCGTTATTAATCGGACCATAGACGATTACAGTTCCACCATTTTGTATGATTGAACCATTCGAGTCTAATCCATCCCCATTCGCATTAACGACTAAAGTACCACCATTGATGGTTAATGAACTACCATCACTCGCGAACATATCTTCTCTTCCATTTGGGGATGTACTACCGCTATTATCGTTACCGCCAGCCGTATTAACGCCATCATCACTTGCGATAAGTTCAATATCACCACCATTTATGATAATCGTATTTCCTTCAAGTCCTTCATAAGAGGATAATATGTTAATCGTACCATCATCTATTTGTAATAAACTATCTGAATGAATCGCATCGTCATTTGCACTTAAGGTTAAATTCCCGCCTTTAATAATGACACTCGTATTTGAATGAATCGCATCATCACTTAATGAATTTAAGGTAATATCCCCACCTAGAATCTCAACTTGTACAGTTGCTTTTAAACCTTTACCACTTTCTGTACTATCTGCTTCACTACCTGATTCAATAGAAATGATTCCATCTGATACAACTAATTGAGATTCAGCTTGAATACCATCTAATCCTGCTGTTATATCGATATTTCCACCATCTATCACAATGTATCCTTTAGTAGTATCTTCAGAGTTATTGGATTGAAGACCATCTCCATTCGCATTAATCGTAATATTCGCATCTTTTACCGCAATAAAGTTTTTACCTTTTATCCCATCATTAATCGCATTTACTGTAATATTTCCAGATACTAGTTTTAAATCGTCTTTAGTGTAAATCCCATGATTGTAGTTAGAATCAATGGTTAATGATCCTAAACCATTTATCGTTAGATCATCTTTGCTATATAGGGTTGCGTTTGGTTCATCTTCGCCCACTAACAATGTATAATTCGTTCCATCACTCAACGTATTTGTACTTCCTTCAGCTAAGTTAATAATCACTTTATCTGCTTGTAATACTGATAGTGCTGGTCCATCTTCGTTGTGGATTGTCGCATTATCTAACACAATCACAACATCTTCTTCTTGACCTGCGTTGACCACAACCATTCCGTCATCAAGTGCACCACTAATCTTATAGGTTCCAGCTTTAGTAATTGTAAGTGTAGTGCCATCAATGGTCGCATTTGTACCTGTGTAACTGATTGAATTTGAATCAAGTGTAATTACTTCATAGTCCGTATAATCCATCAATAAATCATCTTCGTTATATTCTATCGAAATACTTGATAATACTTCGACATCATTTATGACTTCAGT
>DASSDQ010000137.1:0-3036 GCA_035697025.1 Erysipelotrichaceae bacterium
GTAGCGCCATTTACATAATTCGCTGCAGAACTTGATAAGAATACACAAGTACCCATTAAATCAGCTAAATAACCCCAACGACCAGCAGGAATATGCGCAAGAATTTGACCATTACGAACTGGATCGCTTTGTGTCTTAACAGTTAGTTTAGTTTGGAAATAACCTGGCGCAATTGCGTTCACTTGAATGCCGAATTGAGCAAGTTCATCACACATAGATTTCGTTAAACCAACGATACCATGTTTTGTGGCAGCGTATGCAGGAGACCATTGTCCACCTAAGAACGCAAACAATGAAGCGATATTAACAATCTTTCCACTCTTTTGTTTGATCATATATTTACAAGCTTCATGCGTCATTTCAAACGCTGCAGTTAAGTTAACCGAAACCATTTTGTCCCATTCTTTACGCGTAAATTGTGTAACGTCTTCGATATTGATACAAATACCAGCACAGTTGACTAGAATATCAATACTACCGAATGTACTAACACATTCATCCACAACACGTTTACATTCACCATCTGCAGTAATATCCGCAAATGTATGATGATACTTCACACCTGCATCTTCAACTAATTTACGCGTTTCACCGCCATCATCCATAAGACTCGCTGCCATTACGTTTGCGCCAGCTTTTGCTAAAGCTGTAGAAAACGCTTGACCTAAACCACTATTACCACCTGTTACGATTGCATTTTTGCCTTTAAGCGAAAACATATCCATATTGAAATCTGTAAGTTGCATAATTTTAACCTTTTCTTTCTTTATTTATTTTATCGATTAATCGATTTGTAAAATCAACCGCATCCCCAAGCACTACGACATCCGCAATACTATTAAGAGGTGCATATTCACTCGTATTCACTGATATTATCGTCTCAATATTTCGTAATCCTTCAATATGCTGCGTCGATCCACTAATGCCAAGGGCAATATACAACTTAGGACTCACTGTCTTACCCGATTGTCCTACTTGAATCTTCCTTGAAGCTACGCCATGATCAACGATTTTGCGACTTGCTGATACATGAGCATTTAACAATCCCGCAAGTTCATAAATCTGATTAAAGTTTTCCACAATACCATATCCACCTGAAACCAATATTTCACTTTGACGGATATCTTGAACTAAATCTTTTTTTTCTACTTTACTGACTAATTTTATTGGATTAGGACGATAATCCTTAACCTCAATCGTCTCGATTCTACTTATTCTATTTTGATACGAATGATCCTTAAATACATTTTGTCTTACACTCATCATGAGTGTATCTTTTATACATTCAATTGAAGCCATGATTTTCCCACCATACGCTGGACGAATAATCTCTAACTTCCCATTATTGATTTGAATGTCAGTGATATCTGCGATTAAACCAAGGTGTAGACTCATCGCAACTCTTGGCGCAATGATTCTTCCATGTTTACTTGAGGGGAATAATATACATTGGTAATTATGTTTAGCGTGCAATTCTTTTATTAGATTTGTTATGTTGATATAATCATACGCTTCTAACGTACAATTAATAATCGTATTAACTTTATTTTCGAGATCTTCATTCTTGTTCGATAGATTAATCGCATCAATGATAAACTCATCATTTGGATAAATCCGAGACGCAACGCCAATCAACTCAAGTGAATTCTCACTTTGTTCATGATCAAAGTAGATTAGTACTCTTTTCATTTGATGGTCCCTAAATGTTTCAAGAAACGATATACGCTTGATACACCTTCCTCATCACACTGTACAATCAATTTTTCTTTCTTATCAAATTGTTTAATAAACGAACGGATAACTTTTGTCAGTGACCCTTCGAGTCCAACTTGTTTTTTATCGAAATTTAAACCAGTATTATCGATAATCTGTAGTTTATCCTGCACATCTCGATTAAGATCTTCAAACTTTATATACGGTAATTTAAGCTTACTCTCTTTACTAAAACTTAGTACAATCGGTAGTGAAACTTCATAGGTTTCTATGAAGTTTTCACTATCGACTGATACATTAAATAGTTTCTGATTAAATTGACTAAATTGATTCACTTCTACAACATTGGTTAAATGCGGGAGAGATAAGAGTTCCGCAATCTGACTTGGAACATGTGCAGTATCACCATCCAGTGAATGCGTTCCTGTCAGTATGCAATCATAGTCTAATGATTTAATCACTTTCGTTAAGATAAGACTTGTTACATAGGTATCACTACCAACAAACAATGAATCTGAGATGAGTGTTGCTTTATCTACCTTTAATCGTAAGAGATCTTCTAATTTAGGTATCACATTTTTTGGACCCATACTTAAAATTTCAACCGTAATTTCAGGGTTAAGCGCTTTCACTTTTAGAGCGAATGCAAGTGCTTTCGCATCATCCGGGTTAAGGACTAAATCCGTATTCTCCCGAATCAATACATTCTTCTCAAAATCATATTTGAAGTTATCCACATCTGGAACAAACTTAACTAAGCAGATTAATTTCATTATTGTTTCCTTGTAATATTATGCTTTGTTTTCTTTGTTAATGATATTTCTGAAAACGAAGACTAAACCTACACCAATAATACCTAAGATTGCACTAGAGATAAAGTAAGCATTGAAGCCACCCATATCACCGAATGTTGCCCATAAGAATGTATTGAATGAAGGAAGAATGATATCAGGTAAGTAACCGATGAAGGAAACAGCCCCAATCGCAGTCCCAAGAATCAACGCATCTAGTTTTAAATCACCTAATAGTGACCAATAAGTACCACGAATTGCATATAGGAAGATACCTAATAGAATAATAATTGGTTGGAATAAACCAGTATTACCTGTAACAGGAATCGTAGAGATAGCGATAAGACATGCGGCAGCACCCGTTAATGAAATCATTTGAACTGTCGTTCTACCGATTTTATCCCCTAAGTAACCACCAATGAAACCACCAACTGGACGCATCCATAATACGACAACCATTGTTCCAGCAACTGAAACAGGATCGATACCAACGTAAACTTCTAAGAACCATGATAAGTAGTAGTACGTCCAG
>DASSDQ010000138.1:0-2228 GCA_035697025.1 Erysipelotrichaceae bacterium
AATTTAAGGCTTAATTCTAAAGCAAATATTAAACAGTAATTTATCATGTTTATAAACTATTTTCTATTTGTCAAAAGTTCATTTATATTACTAGTTCGATAACTTTCGATAAGTACATATACAGCAGTTGCTAAACTTCCAGTCACAATCAATAAAATTGCCCAAATTATTTTAGGTAATAGTTTCGATTCTTTGTAGTATATCCAAAGATACACTAAGAAAAAACCAACATATAAATCTACTAAACTCATTTGACCCCAGACTAGTCCCATTAAAATTGAACCTTGTTCGAAGAAGTTACCAGTTAATAATGAGAAGATTATCATGAAAGTCATTATTAAACTTGAAATCCATGCGAATAAACGAATTAGTTTCATATTTTCTTTACCTTACATTTTCCATGTTCTATTTCATAATACGTCCAAACCAATCCAATTAGTATTAAAACTAAAGAAATAATTTTATAAGGTAATCCTGCTAAGGGCAGAATAGTTACAGAAAACGCAATACCGATTGAACCTAAGAATGCGATTACACATGGAGTGCATCCATAAGTAAGTATTCCAAAGAATACGGACACAAAGGATACATTCGAACTGATTGTTTCTTTACCTTTAAGTGTAGCCATTGCGGTGCTAAGAATTAACAGTAAAGCACTTAGTAATGACATTATCAAATTGAGCGATATGTTCGTATAGATAAGATAATTGCCATAAGTTTGTGACATTTCTGTATAACTGATATTATTACGATCAATAAACGTATATATGATCATAAACACAATAAAAAATACTATTATTTGAAGTAATGATTTTTTAGTTTTAATTAATTGAATTGCTTGATTGAACATTGTTTTACCTTGTATTAAATTAGCATATGCTTAGTGTGTTGTCAGTTATAATGCATAATATTAGAAAAAAAATATGATTATGATATACTTACAATATGAAAGTAGATTATAAACTTTGTCCTAAATATGAAAAAGTATTTAAATGGCTCGGGAAGCGATGGAACGGCCTCATTTTACGATGTCTTTTAGATCAACCTATGCGATTTACTGAACTTGCTGGTTGTCTTGAAACGTGTAGTGATAAGGTATTAACAGAGCGTTTAAAAGAACTTGAAGCAGAGGGTTTAATTGAACATGTGAATAGTCGTTATCAGTTAACACCATTGGGACATGATTTGAATCAATCGATTGAATCGATACAAGGATTTGCGGATAAGCATCTATAGCATTTAACACTTTGTTAGATGCTTTTTTATTTACTTACAAAAAGTGAGCATATTGCTTGTTTAGGATATGCTTATACCTTATACTCTAATTACTTACAAAAAGTAAGAAGGAGAAATTTCTAAATGTCTACAAAATTATCGATTATTTATTATTCAACATATGGTTCAAATGTACAGCTTGCTAAATGGGCTGAAGAAGAAGCATTAAAATTAGGTGCAGAAGTTAGAGTTCGTCAAGTTCAAGAATTAGCACCACAATCTGTTATTGATTCTCAAGCTCCATGGAAGGCAAATCAAGAAGCCACAAAAAATACCCCTATCGCAACATCTGATGATATCACTTGGGCGGACGCAATATTATTCTCAGTTCCTTCACGTTTTGGGAATGTTCCTTCACAATTTAAACAGTTCATTGATATTCAAGGTGGAATCTGGGCAACTGGTAAGACTGTAAATAAGGCAGTGAGTGCAATGTCATCAGCTCAAAATCCACATGGTGGTCAAGAAGCTACATTATTAAATCTTTATACAAGTATGTATCACTGGGGTGCGATTGTAGTTACACCTGGCTATACTGATGCGAGTGTTGGTTTAGCGGGGGGTAATCCTTACGGAACGAGTGTCACTATTGGACAAGAGGGTAAGATGGTTGAGAATGTTAAACCAGCTGTTGAACATCAAGTTAGACGTTTACTTGATATTGCTGGAAAACTTAATAAGTAACAAACCTAGTAGATTAAACATATAATTGTTTAGTCTACTTTTTTTGTGTTTAAACCATCTTAATATCAGATTAATATCGAATTTAGTGACATTATGTTAAACTTTATGCATAAGGGGATTTGTATGACGACCGATAAAAAGAGAAAAGTAATCATTGATATAGTCTATGTTGTATTAATTGGCTTAAGTATATTTTTTGTACTCAATTATGTCATTCCGCTCATACTACCATTTGTTATTGGTTTTGTGATTGCGTATACATTGAAACC
>DASSDQ010000139.1:0-6685 GCA_035697025.1 Erysipelotrichaceae bacterium
TGCCCTTTTGACTTAAAATAATCTAAGAATAACTGTCTGACTTCATTTCCACTACGATATTTCATGTCTTTTCCTCCAATAAAAAAACGTTCCAACAGGAACGTTAAACACGCGGTACCATCCTGCTTCATATTTCTATGCAGCTCTATTTCCTTAACGCGGAACACGGAAGTTTTACTTCTCTATAAAGTGGCTTCAGTTGATTATCCTAAGAACTTTCACCCAACGTTCTCTCTCTACAAAGCATCACAACTTACTTCTCTTTAGTACGATTTCGTCATTAGTATAGCATAATCCCCTTAAATTTCAATGCCTACTTTCGTTTGTACATCAATTAACGTTTGATGTGCAACCGGTGTCGCTTGTTCTTTACCTGACTTTAACACCATCGATAATATATCTTGATTTAAGAGATCATTAAACTTAGCTTGTAGATTGATTAATAATTGTTCAACTTCATGTGCGACAGCTTTCTTAAGTGTTCCATACCCTTGGCCTTCAAATGATTTGACAAGATCAGAAATTGATATACCTGATAAAGCTGAATGAATAGTTAGTAAATTACTAACCCCAGGTTGTTCGCTTGGATTAAATTGTATGATTCCCAATGAATCTGTTACAGCAGACATTACTTTTTTACGTGCTACTTCTGGTTTGTCGAGTAAGTAGATACATCCTTTATCTGATTCATCTGATTTACTCATCTTTTTGGTTGGATCACTCAAAGACATTATGCGTGCGCCTTGTTTAGGAATAAGCGGTGCAGGTACTTTGAATGTTTCACCATATCGATTATTAAAGCGCATTGCCACATCACGTGTTAGTTCTACGTGTTGTTTCTGATCATCCCCAACCGGTACATAATCTGGTTGATACGCTAAGATATCCGCTGCCATAAGAGTTGGATAAACATAAAAACCTGAACTTAGACTATCTTCACCTTTGAGTTGTTTATCTTTATATTGAGTCATTCGATTGAGTTCACCCATATAGGTATTACACGCTAAGATAAAGCCCAATTGGGCTTGTTCCATAATATCCGATTGCATAAAGATATGAGTTTTCTCTGGATCTAAACCGCAGGCTAGATATAACAAAACAGTGTCTCTTAGATTTTTTCTAAGTGATTCAGGATCTTGATACACAGTTAATGTATGTAGGTTCGCAATGAACACATACATTTCATACTCATCTTGATATTTCACAAATTCTTTTAGTGCACCAATATAGTTCCCTAAGGTTAATTGTCCACTTGGCTTAATGCCACTTAACATACGTTTCATATTTTTCTCCCTTAAATAAAAAAATGCTCGATAGGGACGCATTACCGTGGTACCACCCTATTTATCGAACATTCGATCACTTGACCATAACGCTGGTTCGCGTAAGCATTGCTTAGATTCATGAAACCCAATTCGCTTTTTCGTATTGTATCCTTTGCACCAACAGGATATCGCTTGTGTCCAACGTAAAGCTACTATATTTCAATCATAATCTTTATATTCATTATACTCACAATAAAAAAGTGTGCAAGCACACTTAATGAATTGATTTAGGTTTTACGAGTAATCCTGCAAGTATTCCTAAGATTGATACGATTAAGTAAATCGCTACCATCGGACTTAAGAAACCACCATAGATTGCGGTACAAGCCCCAATAATCGCTAAGACTGGGAATACCAATCCTTCAAATACATTATCAACACGTTTATTGAAGTACTCTTTAATAACACCTGAGAAGATTAAGACTAAGAAGAAGTAGATTAAGATAATTGCGATTTCATCGACAGAGATACCTGCAAACATCGTCCAATTAAAGTAAATAACTCCAGTTGTCGTCGCAAAATGGAATAATAACCAAACGAGTGACACGATAAACGTAAATACAGCTGAGAACAACGGAATATCTGTTTTCTCATCGACCTTCGCAAATTTATCGGATGCTGGTAATTCATTTCTCAATCCTAATGCATATGGTAAACGGATGTATGCAAGGGATAAACCATTACATGTTCCAAGTACTGAAATAACAACTGCGACTAATACAAGTCTATAACCAACTGCCCCAAAGAATTGTTCCGCAAATACTGAAACAGCTCCATCACCTAAGGCTAATACTTGATCAGGACCTAATACGGCATTAATACCAACGAAATATGCGATATAGATCACCATAATCATAAGTGGCGCAAATGTTAGCGCTAATGGTAAATTACGTTTAGGGTTCTTAATTTCATGCGCAATCGAAGGCGCAACTTGCCATCCATCAAACGCAAACGCAATAGGAACTAAGGCTGCGAAGAAACCACCGCCTAATTGACCAAGATCACTTACATGATTAACCGCAACTGGATCACCAGCAAAAATACCTGTTACCGCTAATAAAATAAGAGCAGTAACTTTGATTCCCATCGCGATACTTTGAAATTTACCTGCTGAATTTGTATGAAATGCATTAAATAAGAATAATACAATAATAATAATTAAAGTAACAACCCATTCAGTCATGCTAAACGGGAAAGCCCATGCAGGGATAAATGAGACTGCTACTCCAAAAAGAGTACCTGTTTCTGTCCAACCAAAAAGAATTGACACATACATTGCCGCAACCCATGACACAACAGCCACAAGCGCTGGATAATAAAAGAATATTTGAAACCAACCTGCTAGATAACCCCAAGTTTTACCCCAAGCAAGTTCGGAATATGTAATTAAACCACCAACATTTTCATCACGTTTCGCCAAAACCGCAATCGTTAATCCACCAAATACGATACCAAATCCACCCAATGCCCAAGCTAATACACCTAAGAAGACTGAACCATTCACTGCCGCTAGAATATTATCGGTTTTGAAGAAGATACCTGAACCAATAACTATCCCTACAATCATCGCAGTGGTGGTAATTAAACCAAACTTTCTTTTCTGAACATTTTCCATTTCTTTCATCCTTTTTCATGTAACAATGTGAAACATACATCAAGTGTACAGAAGCAAATATGTCTCGTCAATATTTTTCTTTTAAAAAGTAAGAGAAATATGTATAATATAGAAATATGGAGGACATACCATGATTGTTGTATACACTTCACCTGGTTGTGCCAGTTGCCGAAAAGTCAAACAGTGGTTGAAAGATCGTAACTTAAAGTTTATCGAAAAGAACATCTTCTCGACATTGTTAAATGAAAACGAGATACGTCATTTATTGATGCGTAGTGAAAATGGAACCGAAGATATTATATCGAAACGTTCTAAAATTATTCAAGAAAAACAAATTGATGTCGAAGAGATGTCTGTAAAGGATTTAGTCCGATTTGTTCAACAGAACCCTTCCGTCTTAAAAAGACCGATTATTATTAATGAACGTAATTTCTTAGTTGGATATGACGAAGAAGAAATTGGAGCATTCGTTCCACAAGAACTTCGTAAAGTCGCTTGTGCAGCATGTACATCTGATTGTCCAAGTTATCCAATGTGTGGACATACACGCGAAGAGATGGATCTTGAGACTGCAAATCAACCTAGGTTAAAAGCTGTTTAGTTAACAGCTTTTTTTTATATGTTATAATCATTTCATGAAAATACTCGTAGGACTATCAGGCGGTGTCGATTCTGCAGTCGCCGCATATCTATTAAAACAACAAGGCTATCAAGTAGAATGTGCTTTTATGCGCAATTGGGATTCATTGACGAACAATGATATTTTAGGTAACCCAACTTTAGATGAAGCTATTTGTACGCAGGAACAAGATTATAACGATGCGGTAGAGGTTGCTCGTTTACTCGACCTACCACTACATCGAGTCGATTTTATCCAAGAATACTGGGATGATGTGTTTGTGACATTCTTAAAGGAATATAAGAATGGACGTACACCAAATCCAGATATTCTATGTAATAAGTATATAAAGTTTAACGCATTCTTTAAGTTTGCGGATGAACATGGTTTTGATATGGTTGCGACAGGTCATTACGCAAAAGTTATTCATCATGAAACATTTAGCGAAATGGTGAAAGCTGAAGATAGTAATAAGGACCAAAGTTATTTCTTATGTCAAATCTCACAATCTGCACTAAGACGTACCCTGTTCCCCCTAGGTGATGTCGAAAAGAAAGAAGTTCGTGAAATCGCATTAAAGCTAAACTTAAATGTTGCGAAGAAAAAAGATTCAACGGGAATTTGTTTTATTGGCGAACGTAATTTTAGACAGTTTTTGAGTAATTACTTGCCAGCTAAAAAAGGTAAGATTGTCGATATCGATACTAAAGAAGTACTAGGCGATCATGTCGGTGTTCTATATTACACACTAGGTCAACGAAAAGGTTTAGATATCTCAGCGCATGAAGGTCCTTGGTTTGTGGTTGGTAAAGATGTTTATTCAAATATATTATTTGTGGCTAAGGGCGAAGATCATCCTTGGTTAAAATCAGACGCTTGTACAGTGAATGAATTAAACTGGTTTAATCCGATTGATTTATCGCAACCATTAAAATGTACAGCTAAGTTTAGATATCGTCAAAAAGATCAAGATGTGACGATTCAATTAAATGATAAAAATGAATTAGTAGTATCTTATCCACAAGGTATTGCGGCAGTTACACCAGGTCAAGAAGCTGTATTCTATTTAAATGATATTTGTTTGGGTGGTGGTGTGATTGATGAAATCTATCGAGATCATAAATCATTAACCTCAATTCTAATGGAGGTTAAGCATGCATGATTTTAGTCTTCATTATTCTCTGAGAAAATCGATTTTTCTATTATTTCATTTCACAATTGGTTATTTCGCTTTATATCCTTATGTGCTTGTTAATTTTGTGGAACTTGTAGGATTGGGTGTTTGGCGAACCAATGGAACAATAGATATTGTGTATAGCTTATTAATGTTAGTCGTAAGTATATTCTTAACACGTGATTTATTATTACGCTCAATTAATGTGTTGGCTGATCATCCATTAAAAACATTTAAAATAATTCTAACTACGTTTTCATTTATGTTATTTAGTTCATTTGTGTTGAATTTTATAATCTCTTACTTAAGTGGATTAGGTGATTCCGCAAATCAATCGTATATCATTGATTTATTTAAAGACTATCCGTATCTTATTATCATTCAAGCGTTAGTCTATGCGCCAATTGTAGAAGAAATTATGTTTAGAGGTCTTATATTTGGATCTTTAGCGAAGAAATCAATTCCACTTGCGATGATTGTAAGTTCATTACTCTTTGGATTAGCGCATGTATACGATTCACTTCTATCCGGTAATTTTGCGGATCTATGGTTTATCCCAACCTATGCAATGTTAGGATATTTCTTAAATCGAGCATATTTAAAAAGTGGGACAATCGTAAGTTCAATGGCATTGCATTTTATGAATAATGCGCTTGGGTTATTAGCGATTGTGGTTGTGGGGATGTTTTAATGGAAACGATTAGTATTCAGGGTAAAGTTATACATACAATCTATAGAGATGAAAAAACACGCTATACGGTAGCGCGTTTTCGTTTGTATGAATTAAATGAAAAGATGATTACCATTACAGGTTATTTCCCTGAATTTCAAAGTGATTTATTGTTAAATTTAACGGGAATATATTTAGATCATCCACGCTTTGGGATGCAGTTTCAAGTTCAACATTATCATCGTGTCTTACCGAATGAGCCAGATTCAATTATCACATTCTTATCTTCACCTTTATTTCCTGGGATTGGGAAGAAGTTTGCGGAAGCGATTGTCGAAATGTGGCAAGAAGATGCACTTAATGTGTTAAAAGAAGATCCAAGTAGATTAAAAGAGATTAAGGGTTATACACCTAAAAAAGAAGAGTCTCTTATTAATGGTTTAATTAATTACGGAGAAGATGAAGAAGCGATTCGTTTCTTTACAACGAATGGTTTAGGAATACGAAATATTCTACGTTTAGATCGTGTTTATGGTAAAGATGCGTATCGATTGGTCAAAGAAAATCCATATCGATTAATCGATGAAGTGGATGGGATTGGGTTTAAGATTGCGGATAAACTAGCCTTGAATATGGGATTTGACTGGGATGATCCACGTCGTTTAATGGCTGGATTATGCGCTATGACCATGGAAGAGTGTATGCGTACAGGCGATAGCTATGTCGAGTTTAATCGCTTAGAGATCTTATTTTCAACACAATTCAATGATAATAGTTTAGATTTTAGTAATTTACTACACGATGCGGTTCGGCAAACTAAACTGATACAGATTGGTGAAAAGATATTCCATCCTTCACAATATGTCAGTGAACAATACATTGCGCATGCATTAAAGGAATTTCCGTATCTCGAACTACAACCGGTTGATGATACTGAAATCATGACACAATTGGATATTTTACAACGCGAATTAAATATTGAATATGATGAAAGTCAAAAAGAAGCGATTCTTACGTTCTTTCATTCCCCTTTTACGATTATGACAGGTGGTCCTGGTACGGGTAAATCAACGGTTATTGGAGCGATGATTCATTTATGGAAACGATTGTATCCAAGTTATTCTTTAGCGTGTGCAGCTCCAACAGGTCGTGCTAGTAAACGCTTATTTGAATTAAATGGTGTCGAGTCATTCACAATCCATTCGTTATTAAAATGGGATTTAGAGTCGAATACTTTTGGAATGGATGAAACAAATCCATTATCCATTGATTGTTTGATTAT
>DASSDQ010000140.1:0-10057 GCA_035697025.1 Erysipelotrichaceae bacterium
TTCAAAACACTCGCAAAAATTCGTCAAGATAAACGTATGTTATATTTCATCGTTGGTTATTTCTTCTATATTGATGGTGTCTATACCATAATTTCCATGGCTACTACCTATGGTGGTGAAGTTGGAATCGATAGTACACTCATGATTGCGGCTCTTCTATTAACGCAAATTATTGCCTTTCCATTTGCGATATTAGCTGGTATGTTATCGAAGAAATTTGGACCTATTCGATTGATTAAAGTTTATATCTTAATCTATATTTTTATCGCAATTTTCGGTTTCCAATTGGATAAAGCATGGGAATTCTGGTTCTTAGCTATCATGGTCGCATTGGCTCAGGGTGGTGTTCAATCCTTGTCTCGTTCTTATTTCGGTAAGATTGTCCCTAAGAATGAATCAAATGAATACTTTGGATTCTTTGATATTTTCGGAAAATTCGCTGATTTCTTTGGACCACTTATTCTATCCGTTACGGCAATATTCTTCAAATCATCACGATATGGAATATTGGCATTAATTGTATTATTCATCATTGGTTATTGGATGGTTCATAAAGTTCAAAAGATTGATAATGCGGCATAAAATAATAGCTACTAGAAGTTCTAGTAGCTATTTTTATTATAACTTTGTGTCGTCAATCGAGAAGAGATAATCTTCCACATCTTTTATTATTGAAGGAATACATTCTTTCTCAAATGGTGAAATAAGATTCGCATCTTTTACAATGTTCACAAATGATTTTGTGCCACCAATATTACAAATCTTTAGATAATCTTTAAATGTATTTGGATCATTGTGCATTGCGCGTTTCCAGAATTGCATCGCACAAACACCGGCTAATGTGTAATCAATATAATAGAAAGGTGTTGAGAAAATATGGCCTTGATTAAACCAGAATGTACCTTTATCTAAAAATTCATTCTCTGTATAATCTTTGTGCGGTACATACATCTTTTCAAGTTTTCTCCAAACCGCTTTACGTTGTTCTGGCGTGTATTCTGGGTGTGCATATACTTCATGTTGGAAATGATCAACAGAAACACCATATGGCAAGAATTTAACATTATCTGCTAAATGTGAATATTTAAATTTATCGGTATCTTCTTTAAAGAATCGATCCATCCATGGCCATGTTAAATACTCCATACTCATCGAATGGATTTCGCAACTCTCATAGGTTGGGAATGAGCATTCAGGTACATCTACCCATCTTGATTGATACACTTGGAAAGCGTGACCAGCTTCATGTGTTAGAACTTCTACGTCACCAGCTGTTTGATTAAAGTTTGAAAATATGAATGGTGAGGAATAATCAGGAATATAGGTACAATATCCTCCGCCTTGTTTGCCTTTCTTAGATTCTAAGTCAAGTAGCTCATGTTCAACCATAAACTTAAAGAATTCATCTGTTTCAGGACTTAGTTCATGATACATTTGTGACGCTAATTGAACCATTTCTTGTGGATTGAATTTTGGGGTAGGGTTACCTGTTTTAAAATCAAAGCTAATATCATAATAAGCAAGTTTATCCAAATCAAGACGTTGTGCTTGTTTTACATATAACTTTTGCGCTAATGGGACGACGTACTCTAAGACTTGATTACGGTAGAATTCAACCATTTTAGCGTCATAATCCAAACGATTCATTCTTAAGTAACCAAGAGGGATATAGTTTTCAAATCCTAACTTATGAGCAATATTTGTACGTACTTTCACTAAATTATCGTAAATAGTATCTAAATTGTTTTCATTCGTGATTAAGAATGAAGTTCGTGCTTCAAAAGCTCGTTTACGCGTCAATCGATCAGGATTCTGAGTAAAAGGGGTCAATTGACTCAAGGTGTAGATACCACCATCAAACTCGATTTGTGCGCTTGCCATTAGCTTATAGTATTCAGATACAAGTTTATTCTCTTCTTGAAGGTGTTCGATAATTTCAGGCTTGAATGTTTTAATCGCATTTTCAGCTAATTGAAAAAAAGTCACTGGGTAAATATCTTTAAGATCTTGCAAGAATTCTGAACTTAATACCGCATGATAGAATTGCATGGTTAATTCAGTAAAAAGTGGATTTTGATTATCCCAATATTCATTCTCTGCTTCATAGAATGGGTCAAGCGTATTGATCGAATATCGAATACTTGATAATTGTGACATTGTATCAATCGTTAAACGAATTTGATTTATTTTACGAAAGTATATACGTTGTTCAGCTCCGTCATTAGATTGTTTAAATCCATCTAAAAGCGTTAGAAACTCTTTTTTTACAGACTCAAAATCAGGTCTTTGATAGACATATTCATTAAATTTCATAATAGTACCTCTTTAAATAGTTTAACGCGTCCTCAAACAAAATAAAAGGATGACATGGTATAATCAAACATATCTATGATAACTAAACGATTGTGTCTAAGTTTATTAAGTTTAATGATTCTAACATCCTGTTCGATGTTTTTTCCTGAAGTAAAAGAAGATCGTCCTTTAATCATAGAGGGATTAAACGGAAAAGATCGACAGTTTACATTGGCAGGATTACCCAGTTATGTTCAAGAAGATAATGTTTATCGAATTGAAGATGAAAAAGAATTAGCGTTATTATCAATCATTCAAGAAAGAGAAAATGTCTTAAAAGTATTCTATGTAAGTGATAATCCAATCTCAATTGATAAAACATTTGCCTATATCGAAAGTGTTATTCCATATCCATTCAACATTACAATGACTGAGATACCATATACGCGCAATGGCGAAGTTCTGACAACGCTTTTTTCAATTGAAATAATGCCAAATGATGAAAACTATGAAGTTATTTTCGATACAGGTAAAGCATGGAATCAATCAATCATAAAAGATGGAATGAGTGACAAAGAGAAAATCAAAGCGATTCACGATGAAATCGTTTTAGTTACACAATATGACACAAGTATATTAGACATCGATTTAAGCGCATCTGTTAGACATCCATCATTTGAAGCAACTGGTGTATTTAACTATAATACAGCAGTATGTAGTGGGTATTCACGTGCTTTTAATGTGTTGGCTCATGATCAAGGAATACCATCCATTATGGTTTCATCGATTAGTATGTTACATGCATGGAACTTAGTATACGATGGCTTAAGTTGGAAATTTATTGACACTACCTTTAATGATCCTATTCCAGATCGACAAAATCGCGTGTTATACACTTATTATCTATTGAACAAGAATCAGTTCATTCAAGATGGCAAACATACGTTTGATAAGAGTTCTGATACAACATTATCCGCGGAAGAATATATTGAATTCGCTGAGTATGTTTATCCTGAAACAAAGCAATAAAACTTTTCAGTGTATACGCTTGCAATAATAATTAAATTCGATACAATGAAAGTATAAAGTATAGAAAGAGGTGTTCATAATGACAAGGGTATTGACTGTTTTTCTTGTCACACAAGACAATCAAACAACCGAGGTTGATGTCTTCGGCTGTGAATGCTTCATGAATGATTTTTAAGATGGGTCTGGTGTGTCCATCTTTTTTATTTTCTTTGTTTGAAGTACCAAGGAGGAACCAATATGGATCAAACAAATCAATTATTCTGGGAAGCGGCTGCAAGTGGTGACTTTCAAAAAGTCGTCGCAGCGCTAAACCAGGGCGCGGACGTTAACGTTCGCAATGCAGAGGCTAGAACAGCTTTAATGCGTACGGCAAAACGTGGGCATGAGAAAGTAGTTCGTTACCTGATTGATCATGGGGCTGATGTGAACGCAAAAGACAATAATGGGAAGACAGCTTTGATGGGAGCGGCTAAAAAAGGCCACAATGAGATTGTGAAGATGTTGGTAGATGCGGGTGCTGATGTTAATATTCAAGACATCAAAGGTCGCACAGCACTAATGAGAGCAGGATTCTTAGGTCACAATGAAGTTGTGGATATGTTAATTAAGAAAAATGCGAATGTGAATGCTAAAGATGAAATGGGTAGAACCGTTCTTATGGAAGCTTGTTTAGCCTTTAGATATGACGTTATTAAGTTATTAGTTGATAAGAATGTTGAAATAAATGAACAAGATAATAATGGATGTACGGCTTTAATGCGCGCTGCGTATAGTGGTTATGCTGAGTTAGTACAATATTTACTCGATCATGGAGCAGACAAAGAATTAATCGATTCAGAAGGCAATAAAGCCATTCACTATGTTAGAACTGATTGTTTAACGGAACTTAAACCGTTACTGAAATAGGGGAATAAAATAATGAAAGATTATGCAGCGCACGAAGTTAAGAATATCTGTTTATTAGGTCATTCAGGTTCTGGAAAAACGGCTGTTGTGGAATCAATGCTTTATTTTACAAAGGCAACTGACCGTATGGGTAAAACCATTGATGGTACATCAGTGCTTGATTATGATGCAGAAGAAGTGAAACGTGGATTGTCAGTATTCACATCTCTTGCGCCAATTGAATGGAAAGATCATAAAATTAATTTTATCGATACACCAGGTTATTTCGATTATGCTCAAGAAATGGAAGCTGGTTTAGCAGTTGCGGATAATGCGTTGATTGTTGTGGACGGAAAAGATGGTGTACAAACAGGTACACTTCGTGCATTTAAACAAATTTCAAAACGCAAACTTCCGACTATATTTTTCATTAATAAACTTGATGAAGAAAACACAAGTTTTGATAAAGTATATACACAACTACGCGATACTTTTGGGAAATCCGTCATACCGTTTGAAATTCCAATCTATGAAAATGGACAAATCGTTGGTTCAGTTAATATTTTGCGTAATAAAGCTTGGTATTTAAATGATCGAGAAAACGCAAAAGATGTTCCTGAAGATTTGAAACCAATCGTTGAAGATTATCTAGCTCAAATTAGTGAATCAATCGCGATGACTTGCGATGAGTTAATGGAAAAATTCTTCTCAGGTGAATCATTTGATGAAGCTGAACTGATTCAAGGTGTTCGATTAGGTGTTCGATCAGGTGAAATTAGACCTGTCTACGCTGGTAGTGCAACTAAGATGTTAGGTATCGAAAGATTGATGGATTTAATTGGAGAATACTTCCCATCATATGGTGAATTAGGCACAGTCGAAGCATTGAATCAAAATGGTGAAGTAATTAAATTACATACAGATGAATCAGAAGTATTTAGTGCATTAGTCTACAAAACGATTATTGACCCGTTCGTTGGTAGAATCTCATTTATTAAAGTTATGAGTGGTTTCTTAACAAGTGATACACAAGTCTATAATGTTCAAAAAGATAAAGCTGAAAAAGTGAGCCAAATCTTCGTAATAAAAGGCAAACATCAAATCGCTGTAGGTAAATTATTTACAGGTGACTTAGGGGCAATCGTAAAACTTCAATACACCCAAACCAATGATACACTTGCCACAAAAGCCAAACTAGTTACTTACCCACCAATAAAATTCCCAGAAGGACTATTGGCAATGAGTATTTGGCCAAAGAGTAAGTTAGATGAAGATAAGATGAGTACATCACTTCAACGTGTTGAAGAAGAAGATCCTTCGTTCAAAATGGTTAAGAATGCGGAAACGAATGAATTAATCGTATATGGTTTAGGGGATCAACACTTAGATGTCGTTGTGAATAAATTGAAAAATAAATACAAAGTAGAAGTTGATTTGAAAGAACCTCGTATTCCTTATCGTGAAACAATTCGAGCTACGGTAACAGTTGAAGGCAAACATAAAAAACAATCCGGTGGAGCAGGTCAGTTTGGGGATGTATTCATTACATTCGAACCGTGTGATTCACTTGATATGGTCTTTGAAGAAAAAGTAGTTGGAGGTGCAGTGCCTCGTCAATACTTCCCAGCTGTTGAAGCTGGTTTAAGAGAAGCGATGTTAAAAGGTGTGCTTGCTGGTTATCGTGTTGTTGGTGTTAAGGCGACACTTGTTGATGGTAAGTATCATGATGTTGATTCAAAAGAAATTGCATTTAAAATGGCGGCACGACTTGCGTATAAAGCAGGTATGCCACTCGCTAAACCTGTATTACTAGAACCGATTGTTAAAGTAGATGTTATTGCGCCAGAAGAATATACTGGTACAATAATAGGTGACTTTAATAAACGACGTGGTTTAATTCTCGGAATGGATTTAAATGAAGAAGGCGAACAAGTAGTTTCAGCTGAAGTACCGATGTCAGAAGTTATGCGTTATTCAACAGAATTAAGATCCTTTACTCAAGGTATCGGAACGTATACACAAAGATTTGATCGTTATGAAGTTGCGCCACAACCAATTGCAGATAAAGTAATTGCTCATGCTGCACATAGTTTAGAAGACGATGACGATGAGTAAGCGTGGAGAAATCCACGCTTTTCTAAGGAGAAATTATGCCAAAATTATTCGCCATGGGTGGCGCAACTGTTGATTTAGTCGGACGACCTTACAAACCATTGAAGTACCAAGATTCAAATCCGGGTAGTGTAAAACTATCTTTTGGTGGTGTTGCTAGAAACATCGCAGAAAATGCGGTTCGATGTGGAAGTGATGTGTCGTTAATGGCGCTTTTTGGTGATGATGCATTTGGACAATTATGCTATCAATACTGTCAAAATCTTGGGATAGATTTAACGTTTAGTAATGTATTACGCAACCAAAGTTCTGCGACCTATCTAGCGCTACTTCAAGATAGTGGTGAAATGAATTTAGCAATCGCGGATATGGAAATACTTAAGAAAGTAGAAGCGAAGGATTTTGAGTTTGGAATTAGCACTATGAAGAAGGATGATTATTGTGCAATTGACACTAATTTAAGTGTAGAAGTATTAGAGTCACTGTGCGCAAAAATACCTGCGAAAATTGCGATGGATCCAATATCTACTCAAAAAGCTGTAAAGGCAAAATCGATCTTAAAATACTTGTCAGTTTTTAAACCGAATATTATGGAAGCAGAACTCATTTGTGGATTCGAAATTATTGATGATTTAAGTATGAATAAAGCATTAGATTTCTTTTGTGATAACGGTGTAAAAGAAATATTTATAACCGGTGGCGAAAAAGGTGTTTATGCGAGTAATGGTAAAAATAAATATCATATCTATCACCAAACAGTTGAAACCGTAAATACAACCGGTGGTGGAGATGCGTTTCTTGGTGTTTATCTCAGTTATCGCTTAAAGGGATATGATTGGATAGAAGCGTGTAAATGGGGGTTATGTGCATCTTATCTAACAGTACAAACCAATGACACTGTTGTACGTGATCTAAATGAAACACGTTTGAGGGAATTAAAAGAAAAACTAATTATCTATATAGAAGAGTTATAATTGCACATTAGAATTAATCGATATAAACTTAGTGATAATACGAGGTAATTAATATGTATGAAAAATGTTTAAATATGTTATATGAAAGAGGTGTTGGATTAAGTGATATTGCACAATGTGTAATCTATTTACAACGCCAACATCATCCTGAAATACAAGAAGAAGAAATAATCGAAGTTGTCAAAAGTGTATTGAAAAAACGTGAAGTACAACACGCAATAATTACTGGAATTACATTAGATAAACTTGCGGAATCGAATCAGTTACACGATGATGTCTTACATGATATACTGATGAAAGACGAATCATTGTATGGCATTGATGAGGTTCTAGCGTATGGTATATGTAACTTATATGGATCAATCGCATTAACTAATTTTGGTTATATTGATCGTGAAAAACCATTGATTATTAAAACGTTAAATGAACATAGTCATATGTGTCATACATTCTTAGATGATATCGTTGGCGCAATCGCGGCTGCTGCGGCTAGTCGGATCGCACATAACGCTTAGTAGGAGGCAAAATGAAAAAATTCTTAGCACTTGCAGTTATAATTGGATTAGTTTTAAGTGGATGTAGTTCTAGCGGTTTAACGCAAGTCAAACCGACAGAAATAACGGAAAAATTTGCGGCTAACGAAAGTTTCGTCGTGTATCTTGGTTTATCCTATTGTTCAGCATGTAAAATATTCAGAAGTATCGTAAGCTCAGTAATAGATGAAACAGGTACTACTGTTTATTATGTTGAATATGATAAAGAAGAACCTGCAGATCTAGAAACGCTTGTTTTAACCCATCTTGAACAAAACGAAACATTCCCATATAGTTTCCCAATTCTATTTGTTGTAGAAGAAGGTAAAATAATTGATCAATTCTCATTAGCACAAACGGATACCGAAGAAGAATTTAAAGCTCGGTTAATTAAGAATGGGGTCATTGAAGAATAAAGAGTTATCTTCAGTTATAACAATTGAAGATATTAAACGACAACTTAAACACATCGGCATTCAAAATGGCGATGTTTTAGAAGTTCATGCATCTTTAAAGTCGATTGGATATGTCTTGGGTGGAGCGAATGCACTACTTGAGGCGATCTTAGAGACGATTGGATTTGAAGGAACGCTCGTGATGAGTGCTCAATCATCTGGGAATAGTGAACCTGCATATTTTCAAAACCCGCCAGTTGATGTGTCATTATATCAAAAAGTTAGAGAATCAATTCCAACATTCAAAGGAAAATTTGATGATTTAAGTGGCATGGGTTTATTAGCTGTAGCTTTACAGAAAAGACCATCTGTTTACTTCTCGAATCATCCACAAGTCAGTTTAATGGCTCATGGTAAACATGCAAAATGGATTACGCAAACACATCCATTAAATGATATGTTTGGATTAAAGTCACCACTCGCAAAAATGGTTGAACTTAAAACAAAAGTATTATTAATTGGAGTAGACTTTGATCGATGTACAGGTATGCATTTAGGTGAATATCTAAGTAATAAACGTCCAATCATTATACAAGGATCAAGAATGACTGTTGGTTCGAAAGAAGATTGGGTTAAATTCTTAAGTTATGACTTTGATTCAGACGAGTTTGTTAAAGTTGGAAGAATAATGGAAATGGATAATCGTATCAATTTGTCGTTATTGGGAAACGCAGTTATGAAAAGTTTTGATTTAGAATATGCGGTTCGAAGTACACAACGCTATTTTGAGGAGAATCTATAATGTACGTAAAACTATTTAATAAAACAATAGAAGTTAAAACAGATGATATCGGCATATGCTGGGTTGAATTTTGTGATGATATAAAAGATTTTAACGTTGATAATGAAAATGTAATTCAAAAACAATTTACTGAATATGAAGAAGGTGCAAGAAAAGTATTTGATTTACCTTTACATATAAAAGGTACAGAATTTCAAAAAAAGGTTTGGAATGCTTTACTGGAAATACCGTATGGAGAAACACGTAGTTACCAAGAGATAGCGATTCAAATTGGCAATCCTAAAGCTGTTAGAGCAGTTGGAGGCGCATGTAATCGAAATCCTATTGGAATTATTGTTCCATGTCATCGCGTTGTCGGTAAAAACGGAAGTTTAACTGGATATGCAGGTGGATTAGATTACAAAAAACTATTATTAGAAAAAGAAAAGATGGGTTAATCCCATCTTTTTAATAACTCATGTACAATTTCGATAATAAACTCTTCAAGAGGTAAATCAAATCGATCTAATAGTGGAGAATCAACATCCATAACACCAATTACTTTATTCTGATGAATCATTGGAACAACACATTCCGAATTACTTGCACTATCACAAGCGATGTGTCCTTCGAATAGATGTACATTTTCGATATTTAGAACTTGTTTGCGTTCAGCAGCTGTACCACAAACACCTTTACCAATTTGGATTCGTGTACATGCAGGAAGACCGTTAAATGGCCCTAAAACCAAATCTTCACCTTTTAGTAAATAGAAACCTACCCAATTAAGGTCTGGAATCATATGATAAACAAATGATGCTAAATTAGCCATATTCGCTAATCGATCTGGTTCGGACTCAATCAAAGCAATTGCTTGTTTCAATAATAATTTATAATCTTCTGTTTTATTTAGTACGTGCATAATTTCACCTACGATATTTTAACATATAATATGATATAATAACACCGTGAACAGGGGAGCCAAATGGCTGAGATGCGAAAGCAGACCCTCATCACCTGATCTAGTTAAGACTAGCGTAGGGAGTTACACTTTCC
>DASSDQ010000141.1:0-14873 GCA_035697025.1 Erysipelotrichaceae bacterium
TTACCTTTCACAATGGTTAAAATCGATCGTGGTTTGATCCATGGATCTAAAATAGTTCTTGAAGATTTATTACGTATGTTTAAACGTCTTGGTTTAATCACTGTAATTGAAGGAATAGAGACAGCTGAACAATCATTATTGCTTCAATCAATGGATGTTGATTATATTCAAGGATTCTATTACGCACTTCCAATGAGTGAAAATGAGTTTATACAAGCAATGAAATAGATTAATATTCACACCATCTAATGCATCGTACTCAGATAATGAGTCGATAGTGCTATAATATTTATAATGTTACATAATAAAAAAGGAATGACTTTGTTAGAAGTACTGATTGCGCTTTTGATTTTTACAATCATGTCTAGCGCAGTTTTTGGCTCGTTCATTGCGGCGGGTCGCATGGATATGTCGAGTAAGTCATTCACCGAGGCTCGTGGTTTAGCACATGCACAACTGGAAAAGATATATAATTATAGTCAATCATTATCTTATGCAGATAGTTTATATCAAGTCATTAATGTGGACGGATTTAGTTGTACGGGTTTTTCATGGTCAGTCGACGCCACTAGTGGCGCGATTCTTTACAGTTCACCTGAAAATGTCGTCACATGTACTAAACAACCAACAGGATTTAGTATGTTAATGGTATTTACTCGTGATACTTCCATCACAACCATTAATTTAATTAAAATAAAGATCGATGTAAATTCTACAGATAGTCAAAATACGAAACGATATGAGACCCTATATGCGACAGAATTTAAATAAAAAGGGATTTACATTGATTGAACTAATTATAGGGATTCTTATGTTCTCTATTATTGGGGCAGGGTTAACTACCATATTTGTTAGTGGTCTAAAATTTTATTCTGAGGAACAATCTCAAGTAGATAATCAATTCTCAGTGACTGAAATATCAACACAATTTGATACTGATATTCGCCAAACTGTTTCTGCTTCAAAGAATGTTAATTGCTTAATATTAACTACTGTAAATGCGTCCACAATTCAATATTGTTATAATGCTCTTAATCAAACCTTAAGTCGTAATACATCCGTAATCGCAACAGGTATTCAAACATTCACATCACAAATTATTTTAAATCAAGTAAAAATTGTGATTGAAACTGATCCTGATTTAAGATTAATGAAAAATAAGATAGAGTTGAACTATTATCTACGTGAGGGAAATTATTAATGAAACACATTCAAAATAAAAATGGTGTCGCATTAATCACAGTATTACTTGCCTTTTTAACTCTGTTTATTTTAATTGGCGCAATGGTAATGTCATCATTAACCAATCAAGATACAACAATTCAAGCAAATGATTATTCAAAATCATATTACATTGCGGAAACTGGATTAAACTTACGTAGTGCTAAAATATCAGAACTTTTCTATGAAATTGCGGAAACAAATCCTGATCCAAATGATTTGTTCATTAACTTCGAACAAGCTGTTAATGCACTTACTAATACAATCAGTTTTACAGAAACAGCTGATAATGATTTCGCTACTCTTACATTTGTCGAATCTGACACAAACATTGATTACCCAGAATATGTATTCTATACTCTGACAAGTGTTGGTAGTGTTAATGGTATTAGTCGAACAATCTCAAAAGAGTTCGGATATAAATATACAAGAGGTGGTCCTGGTTTAATTATTGGTAAAGCAGTATTAACACAAAGAAATATGAGTATTGGCGAACAAGGGTCAATCATTGTTGGACCAATCGCAAGTAACTTACTTGATGGTACAAGCATCGATTTAAACAATACAACTCAAAACGATATAAACATGGTGTTTGTCCCAACCGGTAGAACAAGTAGTGTTATTAACCCTACAAAAGTAAATAACCGAATTACTGAAGTAGCAACACCTTATGTTTTCCCTACGATTGTCTATCCTACAATCCCTACATCTACACCACTTACAATCTCTCCTTATACTTTTACAAATAATAAAGCTTCCATTAATGTATATGAGTATTCTTACATAGAAAATTTAACCGTTGCGGACGGACAAGTTCTCACAATCAATTTAGGAACACGTGGAACCGCAAATACTCGTAAAATGTTAAGAGTAAAGAATATGAATGTTTCTGGTGGTATACGTGTTCTTGGAACTGGTCGTTTATTATTAGTTTACGATTATGGTTCTGGAACACTCAGCTTAGGTCCAAAGTTTAATGTTTGTGGAAATGTGTCTGGAAGTTGTTTAACAGAATCACCCGATTACACAAAATTCTTATTTTATCTTCGTACAACTAATGTGACGAATGGTAATTTTGCGTCATATCCTAAACTCGCATTTTCTAACCTTCAAATATTCTACGGAAGTCTCTTAGGTGAATATGTGAATGTTGAAGTTAAGAGTAGTAATTTTAAAGGTCATATTGTCACATCAGGAAAATTAATTGATTTTACCGCAAACTCAATAATCCATGAAGTTTTGTTCTACGCTCCTTTCGCAGATATTACTATCGGTGCGAATGCGGTGTTGAGCGGATCATTAGTAGGCAATACATTTAGAATCTCGAATCCTCAAACAAAAGTTTCGTATATTGAAGTTAAAAAGGAAACATTCCCTTTTACAATTGATTTCCCAGTAACAGAGACTTCAAATTATGTTCCAGGTTCTGCGGAAATTATAGAAGGAAGAACGGTAGGTAATTAGTTAATGAAATTCTATCGAACGACATACATTGATACATTTGGTAAACGTGCAAACGAAGTAATCGCCGCAGAGAACGAAAGCGATATTTTTAGTCTGTTAAAAGAAAGAAATCAATTCTTAGTTGATTATAAACAAGTTAATCGAATTCGACGAAATACGCTTAAAACAGTTGATCTCATCATATTTTCACGTCAATTAAGTTCAATGATAGATGCAGGAGTTTCGATTGTTAAGGGAATTAATATCATCATGAATAGCACTACTAATACCTTCGCTAAGAAAACATACAAGAATATCTCGCAAGAAATTCAGAGAGGAAATTCCCTTTCTAACGCTATGACTAAACAAGGGGGCGCATTCCCTGATATCCTTGTAAATATGGTTTCTGCAGGCGAGATGGGTGGTACATTAGAGAAATCACTAAATTTAATGTCTCTTCATTTTGAGAAGGAACAACGTCTAATTAACAAGATAAAGAGTGCTAGTACATATCCTACTATATTAGCTGTAATATCAGTCGCAGTTGTATTGATGTTAATGACTTTTGTACTCCCAACTATCACGAAGATGTTTGTCGATTCAGACTTACCACCTCTTACAAAAATAGTTATGGGAATCAGCGATTTTATTATTGGGTATTGGTACTTGATTATCGCATTCGTACTTATCAGTATTGCTTTAGTTAAATTCTTATTAACCGTCCCATCGATTCGTCGTCAATTTGACCATATGTTATTAAAGATGCCAATTATTGGCAAATTAAATAGAACGATTTATTCAGCTCGTTGTGCACGTTCGTTCGCATCACTTTATCTAAGTGGAATTCAAACTCTAGAAATGATTAGCTCAACTGCGAAAATTCTAAATAATAGTTATATCGAACAATTATTTGATGAAATGATGTTAAAGGTATCGCAAGGTGAATTAATCTCAACCGCAATCGAAGAGATGAGAATATTTGATCCAATGTTAAGTTCTATGATAAATGTCGGAGAAGAAACAGGAACACTGGGTGATATACTTGTTAAAACAGCGGATTATTTTGATGGTGAAGCAGAGAATGCACTTCAAAAAATGGTCGCTTTAATAGAACCTATTATGTTAGTCTTAATGGGCATAATAATAGGTGTCATCATCGTATCCGTCATACAACCTATGTTTGGTATGTATGATCAGATTGGAGGATAATATGAACATTATCGAACTTAGAGATAATACCCTGATCTTAGTTAAAGCTAAGAAAACAAAAAATCTGATTAATGTCATTGAATCAGAAATTATTGAACTTGATGACAATTATAAAGTCGTCTTCAACAATCCTGACTTATCCTCAAAACTCGTTTTATCAATACGATACTTCTTTAACCTTGATCGTGATTGTTTATTATGTCTAAGCACAAGTTCAATAATCTATCGTGATATTGTTACACCTAAAACGAATGAAAAATACTTAAAAGCACTCGTTAAACACGAGTTAATAAACGCACTTAATCTAAGTTCTGATTACTTAATCGACTATTCACATATTGGTGAAATACAAAGTGATAATGTTAAACAAAATAAATTACTTGTAACCGCAATCCAAACAACTTTATTAAATGAAATACTCCAATTCTTTACGCGAAGTGGAATAAAAATTAAAAAAATTGATGTTTCTAATAATGCATTAGTCAATTATGTCTATCAAAACAAACTTCTTAATCAAACAGAAAATTCAATATTAGTCGATATTACAAACAAACAAATGCGTCAATATCTGTTTGAGAATGGACAATTCAGTTATCATCGTAATACGAAGATTAATTTAGATAATAATGATGAAAAAATAAACTACGATATCGTAATTGATGCGATAGAGAAAATGATTCAGTTTTCATTAGCTCAAGGACGAATAAAAACAGTCCACAACATTATTTTTATTGGATATCCATTAAGTGATGATAGACTAGTTGATTTTGGCAATGATCTAAAATTAAATATTAGTAAAATTAATACGAAAGATTCGATCCAGTCTAAATCGAATGATGATACACAATTAATCTATGCATTATCAATGTTGTATAAATTAAGAAAAAAGAAGAATATCGATCTAATGATTCTTTATAATACGCTTAATCAGAAAAATGATTTAGTCGAAAGAATCAATCCTGCCTTTATGCCTAGTGTTGCGATATTAACTTATATCATACTAACAACTCTAATCATCCTAGTTATTAAAACTTATGATACAAACAAATCAATAAATGAGATAAACGCCTATTTAACTCAAGATGAAGTTTTATCAAAAATGTTTGAGATTACAGAATCACAAGCACGTAGTTCTAAGATGAATGAAATATTAGTTGAAATCGATAATATTCAAGGTATTCTTGATAAAATGCCAAGATATAATCAAACGATTATAAATCAGCTATATTCTGTTAAACCAGAAGAAGTTTCAGTATTATCGATTAATTATGCGGATAGTGAACTAGAAATAGAAATAGAGACTGTTGATGCGAGCTTAATCTACCAATATGTTACAGCACTCAAAGAAACGAATTTCTTTGATGAAGTCGTGTACGATACCTATACCCGAGTTAAAGAAAACGGAACTTACAAGAGTACCTTAAGCATTAATTTAAAGGAGTTAGAGTAATATGAAATTAACCCAGAAAGATATTATGTTGTTAAAGTGGTTAGTTCTATTTGTCTTATTATTTGTCGCATATCAATTTGCATATAAACCAATCGCAGATAATTTGAGTGCCAAGCAAATCGAATTAGAGGCATTAGTTGCACAAAAAGAATATACTGAAATTACACTTCCAACATATGATGCAGTATTAAAAACGGAAAGTGAAACACGATTAACACTTGAAAGACGTTTTAATAACTTCTTTGATGAATTTGAAGCAGATTCACTTGAAGCTTACTTAGATCCGATATTCGATAAATATAATGTTCGTATCGATTTCTTCCAAGCTGCACTCACTCAGGTTGTTATACCGGAAGTATTAGTAGATGAGAAAGAAATCTTGAATTATAAGATTAAAGTATTATTGGATGAATACGAGAAAAATAGTATCAGTCCTATTGATCCAGTAATCGCGACTTCAGACTTATTAAAAACTAAAGTTACCTATCGATTAGATATGAGCTTTACAAATTATCAATTATTAATCCAAGAACTCAGTGAACTAGATACGAGTATATTACTATCAAGTTCATCCTATCAATTAGAAGATGGAGTAGCGACACTTGATTTTGACGTTTATTCTCTTCAGAAATTTTCGAATAATCCTTGATTTAGTTTAATATGTTAGGAGCACAGAATGACACAGACACTTGAAGAACTACTGGTTATTGAGAAAATTATTACCCCTTCTCAACTTGAAGAAGTAAATCTAATCCAAAAACAGACTGGGCAAGCCACATTCTATATTTTAATTGACCATAAATTCGCAAAAGAAAAAGACGTATTACGTACGCTTGCGAAGTCTTTAGGAATGGATTATCTTGATAACCTATCATTTAATACAAGTCCTGATGCGATTCGAGTATTTCCAGAAAATCTGGCTCGTAAATATCGTATGACTCCATTAAAAGTCGATGAAGGTACATTAACTCTTGCGACATCCAATCCATTTAACTTAAATGCGATTGAAGATATTGGGATGGTTCTTGGCATAAACATTCAAACTGTACTCGCCCCAAAGACTGAAATCGATTCCACGATAGAGCGATTATATTCTAAACGTATATCTGATCGTACAAAGATAGCCCAGAACTCTGAACAAAATGAAGTTGAAGACGAGAATGATGTAGAAGGTTCTCCTATTGTACGAATTGTTAATAATCTAGTAATGGAAGCGTATAAACGAAATGCCAGTGATATTCATATTGAACCTGAGGCAAATTATACACGTGTACGTTTTAGAATTGATGGTGATCTTGTTAAGTACATTAATTTCGATAATGATATGCATTCATTAATATCAACTCGTATTAAGATTATTAGCGGATTAAATATAGCGGAAAAACGTATTCCACAAGATGGAAGCTTTCAGTTTAATTATGAATTTAAGAAGATTGATATTCGTGTATCTACATTACCAACACCTTATGGTGAAAACATTGTATTACGTCTATTGGGTGCCGATCAAAATATTGAATATTCTTTAGCCGGACTTGGATTATCACCTCGAACCTTAGAGATTATTGAAAAAGCAATCAAAGTTCCTCACGGTATTATCTTAGTAACAGGACCTACAGGTAGCGGTAAAACAACTACCTTATATTCCATTCTTTCTAAACTAGCTGTTCCAAGTAAAGCGATTAAAACTGTTGAGGATCCTATCGAACGTAAGTTTGAAGGTATCACTCAAGTACAAGTAAATCAAAAAGCTGGACTTACATTTGCGGCTGGATTACGTTCAATATTACGACAAGATCCTGATATTATCATGATTGGAGAAATACGCGATGGTGAAACTGCTGAAATTGCGATACGTGCTGCAATTACAGGTCACTTAGTTTTATCCACAATCCATACGAATGACGCATTGTCATCTGTTGTACGTTTAGTTGATATGGGAATTGAACCCTTTAAAGTGGGTTCATCCTTAGTGTGTGTTATAGCACAACGTTTAATTAAACGAAATTGTATTCATTGTAAAGAGGAAATAGAACTTACTAGCGCAGAAAAACGCTTATTGAAAGTTGATTATGAACATGTATATCGAGGTAAAGGGTGCGATAAATGCAATCATACTGGATACTCTGGTAGACTTGCCGCATTTGAAATTGTGTTAGTTGACTCTAAACTTGAAGAATTAATCTCAAAGAATTCAAGTATGGAAACACTTCGCGCATACGCTGAAGAAAAGAAGATGCAGATGTTAAGAGATGAAGTAATTGAGTTTGTTCGTAAAGGTTTAACTTCTGTCGAAGAAGCACTAAGAGTACTCTATAATGTCGATAATTAATCACTGAAAAGTGATTTTTTATATAAAAAAAGGACTTCTAAGAAGTCCTATTCACTAACCCAACTTAATTCAGGTTGAATAATTTTATATACATCTTTTTCTAGTACAATTGTATAACTTGCATTCTCTAGAGTTGCTTTACCTTGAGTTGAACTATAATTCGCATTTACATTTGCGGTAAATGTATTATCTTCGTTTTTCGTAATACTTAATACTTCATAATTCTTAAGTACAAACTCAATTGATTTAATGGATTCTGAGAAAATATCATAGTCTTCAGAACGATTATTAATCGGAGTTAATAAGTATTGGTGACTATAACGTTTAAATATTTGAGCATCTAAATAACGCTTAAGTGCCTCTTCAGGTGTTCTTTCTAATATATCTTCACCTTCTATACGTACATTTTTATTTACTTTATCTTCATAGAAGAAACTTAATGGATAATACGTATTAGACGCATTCCAGATAATATACTCATTTAAGCCAAGTTCAACACCAGCCGCAATCTGTTTACCAATCGCATCTTCTTCATATAAGATGTTTCCTTTAACCCATGTTGCAGTAAAGCCTTGGTACCATGAACGAATTATTGCAGGTTCTTTTTGAGCCGCATTACGTTCTAAAGCTTCCAGTAAGGCAGTACGAACTATTTCATATGGATATTGATCCGGAACCGCAAAACCATAGAAACCAGAACCATAATGACTTGGATAAATCATAGGACAAATATACTCTGTACTGTTCGCAATCAATCTCCATGTTTGACCAATATCTTCTGGTTTATCATCCCATGAATGTGTAACGACGCCAAATACATCGGCTGAGACATGTACGTTGTAAGGTTTTAAGGATTCACGCGCAAAGAGTAAGAAATCGCGAATCGCTTCATCTTTGTCACGATCATTTCTTCCTGGGAAATACGTTATCGGATTATAATGACCTGCATTATCCGGGAATCGTACATAATCGTACTGGATTTCATCAAACCCACGAAGGGCTGCTTCTTGTGATACTGCCACAACATACTTCCAGATATAATCATCAAATGGATTTACCCACGCAAACCCTGCTTTATCTTTATAAACGCCACCCGCTGATAATTGAATCGCATGATCCGGATTATTCTTCGCAAAATATGGATCCTTAAATGCGACAATACGTGCAATCGTATAAATCTCTTTTTCTTTTAAATAAGTCATTAAATTATCAAAATTCTTAAGTGGTGTATTCCAGTTTGATCCAACCGAATTAACAATCTCAATATCACTGTTCCACGCCACTAATCCTTCATCATTTTTAACATCAATAACTAATGCGTTTATTTCAGTTGCTTCCGCAATCCCCAATATTTTTTCTAATTTGTTCACTTGATCTAAACGACTTTCATCAACTGATTGTCCACTTTGACCACTTAGTGCAAGTATATAGTTTTTATAATATTCAATATCATCTAAGTTAAACTCAAAACCCGCCACATTGGATGTTACATACAACGCTTTAGCTTCTGCTGTTACTAAATCATTCGGCTCTTCTAGCGATGGTAAAGGTACATAAAATTCACCTAAATCAACTTTACGTTGTTCTTCAAGTACTCGTCTCTCTTCTATTTTTAGAGCTAATTCTTGCGCATCAATTTCTTCTTGAGTTGGACCCTCTTCAATCGGTGTCTCAGGTTCTTGTTTAGAACACGCTGAAAAGAGAATAGACAGAATAATTAAGTTAATCAATAAATACTTTTTCATAAGTTTCTCACGATCTAGGGTTTTGGATAAGTATACAATTCTTTGGATTCATTTATCGTTAATTTATCGACTAAATCACTAGGAATTGTGACGATATTAGGATTTCCATCACTAATAAAGACTTCATTCGGATGTTCATTATAATAACTAATATAATTATACATTCCAACATTATCCACATTCATTTCACTCGCACGAACTCTTGGTAAATTTAGAGGGTTAAAATCAGTATGATAAGGAGACAAAGAAGGAAACCAACCAACATTCAATACAGCTATATTTTGATAAGAATAGGAATTGTATACACCCTTTTCAATATAACCTTCAAGTTCAACATTCTTAGGTCGAGAACCATAAGGAAGAGCTAAAGTATTAACTTTATAACCAATCGGCGCAAACGTTTCTAAATACTCTGCTTGATAACCTATTTGTGCTTGTAAATCCTCTGCAGTCGCTTCTTTAAAGTTCATGTGATCTTTAGAGTGATTCCCAATATCCATACCTTGTTCAATCAAGAATTCTACTTTTTGTTTAGCGTAGGTAGATTGTTTAAATGGTATAGAACTTGTTATAAAGAATGTAGCCTCAAGTGGAAAATCAGGATGAGTCTTATTAAACTCAACTAAAAGTCCAACCGCACAATTCGGATCAAGCGTTCCATCTTCTAAATATTTAAAGTTATTAAGGTTCCCATCATCAAAGGTTAATACAACTGGAGTATAACCCATTTCGGTCGTGATATTCCCATTAACATAATCTGTTAAACTTATTGGACGATATCCTTCATCATAAAGTGTTTGTAAATCTTTTTTGAAGTTATCAACAGTTCGTGTCCAAGTTTGTTCCTCTTCGCCAATATTGTGATACATCAAGATCATAATTTTACCCGCTTCATTTGGGTTTAAGCTTAGATCGATTAATTCTTTAGGATCAACTTCTATTGGAGTTTCTGGTTCCAAAGGTATTTTTGCACCCTTTTCTGCACATCCAGAAATGAATAATAAACTTAGACTCACAATCGCTAACTGTTTTAACATATTTCCTCTTTTATAAACATGGTTAACCATGAAATGTAAATTCCTAACTGCCTAACTCTATTATGACATAAAGCACATCTAAAATAGTACCACTTACTTCGTTAATCGTTAAGTGTTTCTTTTTGACGCGCTTCTTTCTCATAACTTATTTCTAAATAAGCATGATAATGATCCAAACCTTTTGTTCGATAAATCATATATTCTTTTAAATATCGAAACAAAAATCGAATAAATCCAAGTTGACTGTATTGTTGCACATGAACCATCTCATGTTTTCTAAGTCGATTTGAAATCGATTCTTTATGGATAGCATAGTAAACATGATGACCCAGCGTGACTGCAGTCACATTCATTAATTTGGGTAAGAAATGGTTATAATGTTCAATCATAGTTTGATGGATAAAATCTCACGATGAATTTTTGTATCATACATGTAATCTTTTAAGATTTCTTCATTTTCAATGGTTTGATCAATTGATTTGAAATAATGATCAATTTTTTGTGTAATTCTACGATAATCTTTGTCCTCTGGTTTAAATGTTTTATTTCGTGATAGAGATTCGAAGTAATAAAACATTAACGTAGGTATTACTTCAAAACATGAAGTCTCGATCCAGAAATCTACTTTATCAAATTCAGGCAGGACATTTTCTAATAATTTCTCAATAATTAATAAACCATCATCATTTGATTGCCAGATATCCACAAATACATAATCATAATCATTTAAATCTGATTCATTAAAATAATCAAACGCATTGCTTTCGATAATATCGAATGGTATGTTTTGAGGAAATTGCGGTTTAATAAAATTATTAAATAGTTCAATCACAGCTTTTGACTTCTCAATTACAGTTATACTTTTTACATTTGGATTTAACATTGCCATAAAAGGAAAATACCCAATACCTAAGCCAAACGCTAAAACATTTCCATGCGCCTTCTTCGCGAAAGGATTAATCGTTTCCGCTTCGGATGGTGCATCTAACATCCAAACTTCATCATTTTGATATAAGAAAGCCGCATCGTATGGTTCATCTAACGCAACTAATCGCATGGAATCATTTAATTCACGTTTAGGATCATATTGAATACTCGATATACTAAACAATTCATTTGGGTTAATTGTTTCAACTTGGTATCTAAATTCATTGGATTGTATTTTATCTAATTTAATTGACCGATTGTATGGGCTGTTTTGATATTCTTTTGCGCTAATAAACAAACTAGGCCATGTTTCTTTTGGACCACTAAAATCGATGAATCCAGCTTTTCTTAACGCTTGTTGGATTTTTGGTTCAGTTTCCTTAGTAACAGTCATTCCTAAAAACTGGTTCTTCGCTTCATTTTGTATGTTATGGTGACATCGATTAAAAAATTGATCAATTGCTTGTGTACGTTTTATTTTCATACAGTCATTTTACCAAATTTCACAAAATAAAAGTTGCCTTATAGAGAGAATAAGACAACTTGATATAAAACATTGATTAATACAAAGAAATGAATGGGGAAAGGGGTTGTATTAATCAATGAGAAATATGTAACATAATTTATTAATACACTTGTATGTGTATAGAAATACTATACAAAACTTCGAATTAAACTTCTTACGATAATTCCATGTTAAATTGACGCAATTTTGACGCAACTTCGACAATTAAAAAGCTCTATTTCTAGAGCTATAGTGTGAAACTAAATGACTGTCCCGCTTTAATATAATCAATCAAGAATACTTCATAGTCTTTTATATGCCCCACAACATTGGTTCTACCACTGTTATTCATATCACGAAGTGCAATTTGTACTTCTCCTTTGTATTGCCCATATAAGTTATTCTCAATTAAGATGTCACCACGTTTAATATCAACTGTATTAAATGGTTGAATATCTTCTTTGCGTAAGAATAAGCGTCCTTCAATAGAGCGGATAATATAATCGTTCGTATCTGGTCGACGTGATAATGGCATTTTTAAAATGTTCTTATACTTCTCATCTAATCCATCTGTTAATTCTACATCAAGCGATACTATCGTTTTATTTACGTTACTTAGTGCTTCAAGTTCTTCAGTTGTCGCAAACGCATCCCCAATTAATACATCATCAATCGTATCCATCCCTACATAATGTTTTAACTGAGTCGTGATTGGTAGATTACGATGCATCTCTAATGTAGGTAATCCATCACAAATTGGCCAAGGCCCATATTTTTCACTTGATTGTGTTGATATAAATGCGGCAGTTCGAAGGTTATGTTTCGTCCAAATAGAAGTACAACGATTGAAGTACTCAAGTGATAAGCCGGTATAATTATGCGGATAGTAATTATGACATCCCATAACTTTTTCTCTTGGAGCTCCCATCGCTAATACCCCTGAGACATGATCAATTTCCATGGACATGTTAAGTTCTACTTTTATACCAAACTTATTTTTTATGAAGAACGCTTCTTCCATTTCACTCATGCCCATATCAAATCGAATGATATCAACACCGATTTCATGAAAAAAACTTAAGTCATAATTTCCAAAGAAACCTTCACCACAAACCGCTTTAATTACTTCACCGTTCACGTCACATGACACTTCATAATTAAGTTCTTTTGCACGTTTTAAAATAGGTCCATAATCTCGTCTAATTCCATCTTGTGTTGGTTCAGCTCCTAATAGTGCCACAAACAATCGACTAAATCCAAATTTTGCGGCATCTTCTAAATACGCTAAATTCTTTTCTAAGGATGCTTTCTGAGGATAAATCGAAATTCCAAGTTTTTTCATTTAATTACCCATTATTACCTTTCTTGTGATTAAGAAATAAACTTTTTAAACTACTAAAAACAAGAATCGTTATACCAGAACCGAAAAGTGTATCTGTTACGAAATGATCGCCCATAACGACACGAGATATCATAACGATAAAAATCCATAAACTACATACCACTAATATACGTCTTTCTTTACCTTTAAGCTTGTCATATAACTGAGGTAAGAATGTATACACTAAAGAAGTTGCGGCCGCGGCTGAATGACCTGATGGAAAAGATTTCCAATCATCATTAATTGCGAATCCAACACGATCAAACCAATATCGAAACAACTGTTTATTCTCGAGTATTATTCGATAACGAGGACGTGCCCAAACCAATTTAATAACATTAGGAATAAGTATTCCTAGTATTACAGTTAGTATTCCAATAAATGCATACACCCTTACATGTTTTTTCTTCGTATCACTTAGTTGATCAGCCCATACAATTAAAATCATTGATAAAATAAATCCAATAAAGATATACGGAAAGAACTCTAACTCAAGATATTTTATGAGTTGTATGCTCATCACAAATCCCATGATAAATGTTAATAACCCATAGAAAATTCGATTGTAATCACGTTTTTGCTCATCATCTTTTGTATAGCTCGTTGTTAATATCGCAAGACAAGTAACACCTGCAAACGTTCCAGGTAGTTCACCAAACATCCAAAAGAACTTACCAAATTCACTGTTTGGTTGATAAACAAGTTTAGTAAATATTAAATCGTATTGTGTAAATAGCACGATTGAAACAAGAAATAATACAAGTAATATAAGCTTTTCTTTTTTGTTTAACAACGTATCTTCCTCAATTATTTCAATAGTATCACTATAATAATATTCTATTAACTTGTCAAAAAAGTAAAAAGATAAACAAAATGTTTATCTTATTTCTTAAGTACTAATTCAACCATAGAAGTACCTTCACGTTCTTCTATGACCTGGTATCCTTTCTTAAGATACATACTAAGTGTTCCACGATATGCTTTCTGGATATCAAATACTTCACTTGGTGGTAATGCGATGAGTCCATCAAACTCACAATCCTTAAAATAGTTTATCGCATAATCAAGAAGTAGAGTTGCTAAACCTTTATTACGATAATCAGGATGAATTACGAAACAAATTGATATTGCGACCTTCTTATTATGAAACTTCTCTAAGTCTGCGTATAATCGCTTATACGATTCAATGGATATAGCATTCAACCAACCAACCGCTTTATCGTTATCATAGATAAGGAATCCATTCATTTCCCCAGATTGAATCGCATTAATTGTTTCTATTCGATTCAATTTAGGATCACGTTTAATCCATTCATCCAAAGTGTACTCGGTATGATAATACCTGCAGTAACAACCACTCCAATGTGGCGCATGACTATAATCTAGTGAATCAAAGAAATTCGGCAATTCTTCTGGAATATTAGGATTTAGTGATCGAATGGTAAAGTTTGACATATGTACCTCTTACTTAATCCTACCAGATTTACTCCAATAGAACTATCGCTTTACAACAGGAATCCAAACCTCTGAATAACCTACTGTATCATCTAACATATAGTAAAGTTCCATATCTGGACCTTCCGCATGTTCATACCCTGAATTAGGGAACCATTCTGGGAAAATCCG